>JAYUZI010000214.1:0-6995 GCA_043751915.1 Gammaproteobacteria bacterium
CGCTGGCGGGCTTCGGTGTCGGCGTCATGGTTGGCATCACCGGCGTGGGCGGTGGCTCGCTGATGACGCCCATTCTGGTGCTGCTCTTTGGCATCGCACCGGCCTCTGCCATTGGCACGGACCTCTGGTTCGCGGCGATCACCAAGACCGTGGGCGGGTCGATACACCACCGGATGGGCGGCGTCGATTGGCAAGTGGTCCGCCGCATGTGGCTGGGCAGCCTGCCGGCAGCCATTCTCACGCTGTGGTGGATGCATCATTCCGGCATCGCCCAAAGCAAGCCGCGCGTGCTGCTGATCGCGCTCGGCGGCGTACTGCTGCTGACCTCGGTGGCGATGCTGTTCATGGCGCGCACCCATGCTTTTGCGCGCAACCTGCGCACCGCCTCGCCGGACCGGTTTCTCTTCTTGCAGCCGATCATGACTGTGCTGGCAGGCGCCGTACTCGGGGTCCTGGTCACACTTACTTCGGTGAGCGCCGGCGCGCTGGGTACGGCACTGCTGCTGTATATCTACCCGCTCAGGATGAAGGCGGCGCGCCTGGTCGGCACCGACATCGTCCATGCCATTCCGCTGACCATGGTCGCGGGCATGGGCTACATGCTGATGGGCAACGTGAACTTCACCCTGCTCGGCAACCTGCTGCTGGGCTCTATTCCCGGCATCGTGGTGGGCTCGCTCCTCGCCAGCAAGACGCGCGAGGGCGCGCTGCGCACCGCCATTGCCGTCCTGCTGGTGGTGGTGGGCGTCAAGTTGGTCATGACCTGAGGCTCCGATGTTCTGACTGGCAGACGCACTTGACCCGGGTGCCTCCCGTGCGCCGCGGCGCAATCTCGATCGTGCCACCGATCATCGATGCCCGGTATTTCATGATCTTGAGGCCCATTCCACCGCTGGCCACGCGGTCTTCCGCAATTCCGATGCCATCGTCAGTGACCGACAGCTCGAGCTGACCGGAGCGCTCACGCAGGGTCACCAGCACCTTGCCCGCGTGTCCATGCCTGATCGAATTGCTGATCGACTCCTGGGTGATGCGATACAGGTGGTTCGCCGTATTCTCGTCAATCTGCAAGTCGAGCGGCATGCTGCGACGAAAGCGCACGTCGACGCCATAGCTGGCGCGCGAGCGACTGGCGAGTTCCGCGAGCGCCGAACCGAGCCCGCCCTGATCGAACGTGACCGGCGCCAGGCCCCTTGCCATGGCCCGCGTGCTCTCGATCGCGTGATTCACGTAGCCGACGATGTCATCGATCTGCGGTGCCGCGGCCGGCGCCTCGCGACCCAGTTGTGTCGCCACGCTGCGCAGCATCAGCGCCACGCCTGTCAGCTCCTGCCCGAGTCCGTCGTGCAGATCGTTGCCAAGCCGGTGGCGCTCGCGGTTGGCGATGTCGAGGACCTCCCGCTCCAGCTGCTTGCGCTCTGAGACGTCCTGCACGACCAGCAGCCATTTCTGCCCGCTCGCCAGGCTGATGGCCGCGGCGATCACTTCACCCGTAAACGCCGAGCCGTCGGCGCGGCAAAATGCCACATCGCTCCGGCCGGCGCCCTCGGCGAAGCGCTTCAGCAGACGCTCTACTTCCAGTGACTCCACGGCCACCGGCGCGCCATCAGCGAGCAGACTGAATATCGATTGACCGACGTGCTGTCCGGGCTCCCGCCCGAACATGCGATCAAAAGCCGGATTCGCGAGCTCAATGATTCCGGCCGTGTCGATCACGGCCACGCCTTCCGTCATCGTATCGAGAATCTTCGCCTGCGTGCGCAACTGTTCCTCGGCCCGGCGCCGCTGGTCGACGTCGATGCAGGCACCCACCACGCGCTTTGCCCGGCCGCCCTCATTGCGCTCGGTGACGCGCGCACGGACCTGAAACCAACGGTACTCTCCCAGCACCGAGCGGAACCGGTACTCGGTCTCCACCGAACCGCGGCCGGCGCTGACCACCAGCTCTACATCCTGGATCAGCCGTTGCCAATCGTCGGGATGCACCACGGCCAGAATGTCGGCCATGGTGGTGCGGTCTGCGGCCCACCTGATCCCCTTGCGTTTGGGCCAGTCGGACAGCCAGGCGAGGTAGTCGTTGCCGGCCTGCCAGTCCCAGAGCCCGATATCCGAGCCGCCGACGGCCGCCTCGAGGCGCGCTTCGCCCTCGCGCAGCGTGTTCTCCATGCGCTTGCGTGCATCGATGTCGATGGCAACGCCGACCACCTTGAGCGGCGCTCCGCTGGGGCTGCACTCGACCACCCGGGCCCGGTCGAGCAGCCAACGGTATTCGCCGTCGGGCAGCCGCATGCGGAATTCCTGCTCGTAATACCCGGTCGAGTCCGTCGCGGGACCTTCGAAAATGCGGTGCTGGTAGGGCACGTCGTCCGGGTGAAGTTCGCTCAGCCACGTTTCGACGCGCTGTTGGGCCTGTTCTTTGGACAAGTCGTGGCCGACCACCCGGTGCCAGGGGACATTCCCGCGAACGGTGTCGCTGGCCACGTCGTACTCCCACATCGGCAGCCGCGCCGCGTCGATGGTGAGCGAGTAAAGGTCTTCGGCTTTGCGCAGGGCCATCGCGGTGTTCTTTTGCTCGTCGATGTCAACGCACATACCGAGGTATTGGGTCGCGGTGTCATCGCTCGCGCGTGCCGTAACCCTGGCGCGCTCATGGACCCAGCGCCAACGGCCGTCCGGCGTGCGCATACGGTAGTCTATCGAATAGTGATCGGCTTCATTGCGGTCGCACGGATCGGCCACTATGGCGTAACGTTCGACATCGTCCGGATGCATGCACTCGTACCACTCCTTGAGCGTGCCCTCCTCGTTAGCCGGGTCGATGGCAAAGCGTCTGGGCCAGTCGTCGAACCAACGGCACACACCATCGGCCTTGCATTCCCAAAGCCCCATCTCCGTACTCCAGAGAGCCGCGCTGAGACGGGCCTCGCTCGCCCGCAACCGCTCGGAATCGCGATGCCGCTGGATGACGAAGGCGGCCAGCAAGGCGGCAAACTGGATGAGTTCGATTTCCTGTGGCGATGGCTTACGCGGCAGGCGGTAGTAGATGGCCAGCGTGGCGAGCAACACATTCTCGGCGTCGAAGACCGGCATCGACCAGCAGGCGCGCAGCCCGTGCGCCACGGCGATGGCGGCGTATGCGGTCCACAGCTCAGAGCGCTCGACGTCCTCGACGATCACCATCTCGCGCCGCGCGGCCGCGGTTCCGCAGGACCCCTGCCCATCGCCAATCGGCACCGGATCGATGGCCCGAACGTAGGACGCCTGCAGACTCGGAGCTGCTGCGGGCTGCAACTGCCGGCCGGTGGCATCGACGAGCATCACGCTGCACAGCACCCCGTCGGCCCAGGTCTCGACGTAATTGGCGAGCCCTTCGAGCATGACGTTGAGCGGCGCCACGGACCCAAGGAGCGCCAGCAGGCGGACCTGGGCGCCAAGCGAATCATGGGTGGTCGCGGACTTCGGCGCACGACGAACGATCGCCTCCACGGAGGCGGACCAGTCGGTCTTCTCGGCCTTGCGTGCCATAGGGCGCCTAGTCCGGTGTGGTCAGGCCGTGCTGGACGGCGAACTTGACCAGCCCCGCGAGTTGCTTGACCTGGAGTTTCTGCATCAGCCGGCTGCGGTAACTGTCGACGGTCTTCGGCGAGAGGTGCAGCAGGGCGCCAATCCTGGCGCTCGAATTGCCATCGACCACGAGCCGCAGGACCTCGCGTTCGCGCTTGCTGAGGCTATCGAGCCCGCTGACGTCATGGTGATCGCCGATGCCATCGGCGACGATTTCCGCGACCTTCCGGCTCAGGAACCGCCGTCCCTGCTCCACCGCGCGCACGGCGTCGATGATCTCCACGCTGGCGGATTCCTTGAGCAGGTAGCCGCGTACCCCGGCTTCCAGGGCCTGGAACACGTGTTGCGCGCCCGAGTGCATGGTCAGAATGACGATCGCCACGTGGGGCAAGGCGGCGTGAATCTGGCGCGCGGCTTCGATACCACTCAGCTCCGGCATCGAGATATCCAGCACCACCACCCGGGGAGCGAGGCGCAGGACCTCGCTTACGGCCTCACGCCCGTTGGCCGCCGTGCCGAGCACTTCGAATCCCGAATGCGCGCGCAGCAGCGCCACGAGCCCATCGCGCACAATGGCATGGTCATCCGCGACGAAAACCGTGATTGACATGTCTTGGGAGCCGGCATGAGGGGCAGAAATGATAGTACATCGGATGTTCCCGCCGCTAAGGCCCCTGCCTGCGCATGCGAGATCTCCCTACACGCAATGACCCATGCTCCCGGCATAATCGGCTGCTGCTGCTGTGGAAACTTAAGGAGTGTTCAGACTTTCACTGCAATTCAATCAACAGGTTAGGGTGTGCACGGCATGACTGCCAAGAGCGACGTGTGGCTCGATGGCGGGATTGTCTGGGCGGCGCCCAAGGGGAGCCTCGCCGAGGCGGCCAGCCGCGACCTGACCAAGCAGGCGCTCGCGCTGGCTGCCGAGACAGGGAACTGGCGGATCCTGTTCGATTTCCGTCGCTCCAAGCTGACCCATGACGTCCTCGCGCTCAACCGGCAGGCCGAACTGCTGGTTCAGCACAACATGCCCAAGCTGGCGCGCACCGCGATGCTGTGCCGGCACCGCTCTACGGACTTCCAGTTCTGGGAACGCGTGCTGAGCCTGCGCGGACTGTCCGCCGCGACCTTCACCGACGGCGAGGCCGCCATTGGCTGGCTCCAGGTACAAGAGCCCAACGAGACAGAAGCACCGTCGGCTGCCGGTTCAGCATCGAGGCCATCGGTTGACGTAGCCGCCGTGAAACTCCAGCTGCGCCAGTTTGCCGAGGAGCGCAAGGATGCGCTGCGTAGTGTGGTTATTGCCGAGTTCAAGGAACTGATCGAGTGCCTGAATACGCAGGCGAATAACCTCGGCATCGATCCGCCGCGCGCTACGCCAGGCGACGCAGACCCGTGACAAAACGCTGCAGCGTGCCTGAGATGGCACCGCGGGGAATCATCACCTCGATGAGTTGAAAGCGTCCGCGCCGGGTAAATGCGCCGCGCAGCGCCGCTTGCAGCGATGCGCGCGTCGCGACTCTCACGCCTTCGCCGCCCAGCCCCGCGGCAAGCTGCGCGAAGTTCCAGTCGGACAGATTATTGAAGGCGGACTCGGGCTGGAACACGCGCAGCATCTCCCAGCTCTGGTTGTTGAACACGATGACGATCGGGTCCCAGCCGTAGCGCTGGCAGTTGCCCAGTTCCCACCCCGTCATCTGGAAAGCCCCGTCGCCCACCAGGATCAAGGGCCGCAATCCCGTGTTGGCCTGGATGCCCAGGCCCGCGGGCACTCCAAAGCCCATTGACGCGTAATAGCCGGGAGCCGCCAGCGCCGTCGGCTCGATCTCCAGTGCCGCAAACAGGCAATCACCCGCGTCGGCGGCGATCGGCATCATGCCTTCGGCCGCGAACAGATCGTTGACCGCACAGGCAATGTCCGATGGCCCGACGGTCGCTTGGTCGGCGATCAGCCCCGTGGAATAGGCGTGCCGCGTCGCGCGCGTTGCAGGATCGCTCCCTTGCACGCGCTGCAACAGGGCGTCGACCAGCGCCTCGAGCGGAATCTTCGGATAGACGTGGAAGCCTAGCGTGACGCGCCCGTCGAAGGCGTGGATGCTGCGCCGGTAATCGACCTGGTGCGCGGAGACGCCAAAGTTGGTGTCCGAAACGATGACACCGAGCAGGAACAAGGCGTCGGACTCCTCCACGAGCGCGGCGATTTCCGGCTCGCCCGCCATGCCCATGTAAGTGCCGAGGAGCGGCGCCGTGGTATGCGCGAGCAGCCCCCGGCCCATGAAGCTCGTCACCACCGGCAGGCCCAGCAAGGCCGCCAGGCGCGCGACGCGCTCCTCCAGATCGTACCGACGCACCTCCACGCCCACCATGAGCACCGGCGAGACCGCACTCTCCAACCGCGCGATGACCTCCTCGACGCAGGCCGCCACGGCTCCCGGATCCGCTGGCTCTGCAGCCGCAGGCACGACTGCCGCGCACGGCTTTCCCACCATGTCGCGTGGCAATTCGATGTACACGGGGCGCGAGTGCACGCGCGCGCTGCGCAGCACCCGCGCGATGTCCTGCGGAGCGCGCGCGGCATCGTCGAGCCGCACCTGGTCGCAGGTCACTTCGGCGAAGATGCGAAACTGCGAGTCCAGCCCCTTGGCCTGGTGATGCAGCAGCAGGCCGCTGCGTCCCTCCTGCGTACCCGGCGCGCCCGAGACCAGCACCACCGGCGATTTCTCCGCGTACGCCGCAGCGATCGGATTGACGATGTTCAGCGCCCCGGCGCCGTAGGTCACGGCGGCCACACCCAGCCCGCAGCTGACGCGCGCCGCCGCGTCCGCGGCAAACCCCACTCCCGGCTCGTGGCTGAGCGTATAGAGCGGCAGGATCGCCGATTCTTCGGCCACCTTGAAAAACGGCAGCGCGAAATCGCCCGGGACGCCGAAAATCTCGTGCGCACCGTGCTGCCTGAGGGCATTGAGCAGTACTTCGGCAAGGTTCATGGGTTCCCCGGTTCCGTGGCCAGCCGTTCGGTGCGCGCGCCCTCGCGCAGGGTATCACCGGGATAGACCACCACGAACTCGCCCGCCTCGA
Organism: Gammaproteobacteria bacterium; assembly: GCA_043751915.1. Lineage (GTDB taxonomy): Bacteria > Pseudomonadota > Gammaproteobacteria > Steroidobacterales > Steroidobacteraceae > FEN-1191. The sequence continues at coordinate 6,643 of JAYUZI010000214.1, forward strand.
GCCCCGCCGTGACCACCGCCCGCTCGCCACTGCGCGGCCCCAGCTCGAGCAGCCGCTTGTGCGCGACCCCGTCGCGGACCACGAACACCGCCCAGCGGCTGCCCTCGCGGAACAGCGCCGCCAGCGGCACCTGCAGCGCGCTGGCGAGCCTCGAAATCTCGATGCGCGCGTCGACCCGATAATTGTCGCCAACGGCGCGGGCTGCGGCTCCACCCGGCAGCAGCTCGACGATGACGTTGACGCGCTGCTCCTCGACGCCGAGCGCCGAGATCTTGGTCACCGCCCCGGGTTCCACCGTCCATACCCGCCCGGCGAGCTTCAACCCGCCACCGGCGTCGAGCGACACCGGCGCC
>JAYUZI010000215.1:0-7651 GCA_043751915.1 Gammaproteobacteria bacterium
GCCTCCTCCAGATTGGCAATGGCAGCGATCTGCGGTGGCCGATTGCGACCGCACTGCTCGCAGGCGGCGATCGCCACTGTGCGCCAGTGCGCGCAACGGCGCTGCAGCGCGGCGGCGTCGAGCCGCACCACGCTGAACTCGCAGGACAGAGGCACGATCCGCTGCACGCCGAGTTCGGTGGCTTTCTGGATGATGAAATCCATGCGCTCGCCGCGCGCCACGCCCTGCAGGAGCGTCAGATGCAGCGGCGATTCGCATTCCACCGCGGCGTGCGCACCGACGCGCAGGCGCGCGCCCGCCTTGTCGGCGCCGGTCAGCTCGGCCGCGAATTCACCGCCGCGGCCATTGAACAGCGTGACCACGGCACCGGGCCGCAATCGCAGCGCCCGCAGCAGGTGCGCCGACTGCGCGCCGGGCAGCAGCAGATCCTGCCCGGCCGCCAGATCGAGATCGACGTGGATTCTGGTAGTGCGCATGGTTTGCGGTGCGGCCCTACGGCGTGCCCGGATGCCACACGCGGCGCAGATCGCGCGCCGTAAATGTGGCATTGTTGGCGCGGTCGCCGGCTTCGCTGGCGCCGTCGCGGGTGTTTTCGGTCACGCGGGTATTTTGGCATCATGAGCGACATCATGCAGTCCGGTTTTACGATAGACGCGGCCACCGGGCTCCTGCGAGCGGTGCGCCAGGTACTTTCGCCGCATTGCGACCAGCGACCGTCGGGAATGGCGCCCGAACTCATCGTGGTGCATGGCATCAGCCTGCCGCCCGGTGAATGCGGCGGGCCGTGGATAGAACAACTGTTCACGGGCGGGCTCGATCCGGACGCGCATCCCTATTTCGCTACCATCGCGGGCCTGCGCGTGTCGGCACATCTGCTGGTACGGCGCGACGGCGAACCCGTGCAGTTCGTGCCGTTGGGCCTGCGGGCCTGGCACGCGGGCGTGTCGAACTGGCACGGTCGGCCTGCTTGCAACGACTTTTCGATCGGCATTGAAATGGAAGGCACGGACGCGGGCCTTTACGAGGCCGCGCAGTACCGGACGCTTTCGGCGCTCATCGCCGCGCTATGCCAGGGGTATCCGACACTGGCACGCGAGCGGGTCGTGGGCCACAGCGAGATCGCACCGGGGCGCAAGAGCGATCCTGGCCCGGCCTTCGAATGGCAGCTGCTGCGGGAACTGCTAGGCTAGCGACTGCGATCGCGTCGCCACATCACTTCACTGCCGTTGGCGAGTCGCGCCAGCACACGCGACTGCACGAACAGCAGGTCGGAGAGCCGATTGAGATAGCGCAGCGCCTGCGGCCCCACCGGCTCGAGGCGCGACAGCGTCCAGCAACGCCGCTCGGCGCGCCGGCAGATGGCGCGCGCCATATGGCAGTTGGCGGCCGCAGCGCCGCCGCCGGGCAGCACGAACTCACGGAGCGGTGGCAGTTGCACATTCCAGCTCTCGACCAGCGCTTCCAGCGCCTCGACCTGCTGGGCGTGGACCACCACGCTCCCCGGAATCGCCAGCTCGCCACCGAGGTCAAATAGATCGTGCTGGATCTCAAGCAGCTGCGCCGCCATCGGCGCAGGCAGGCCGGCGCTCGCCAGCAGGACGCCGAGCGCGCTGTTGAGTTCGTCGACCGTGCCGCAGGCCTCGATGCGGGCACTCTCCTTGGGCACACGGCTGCCGTCGGCCAGGCCAGTACTGCCATTATCGCCCGTGCGCGTCACGATCCTGGAAAGTCGGTTGCCCATGCGATCAAGCTACCTTAAGTGACCGCGGCTGGCGAGTGTCACCCACCGGATGCGCTTGACTTGGCCGGGATCTGATTGACACACTACGGGCTGTCAGGTGCTCGTGCGGCGATTGCGCCAGCGAGTGAAACGGGAAACCGGTGCAGCCATATAGGCGACCCCGGTACTGCCCCCGCAACGGTAAGTGAGTCAATCCAGGTCACGCAGCCACTGTGCATGAGCACGGGAAGGCGACCTGGACGGGATCGCCCACTCACGAGTCCGGAGACCGGCCTGACAAATAGACCGCGGTGCGGAGGGCATCGGGCGGCGCCCGTGCTTCTCGTCAGCACGCGGCAACGCCCCCATCCTCTGCGACGCGGCCACTTGATCCGAACGCGAACCATGCGGGCGAGCATGGCGAGGAGAGTTGCCGATGACCACCCAGATTCGTCAGGGCGCGCTTGCCCTGTGTGCCCTGCTGTCGATCACCGCTGCGAGGGCACAGACCGCGACGACTGTTGCCTGGAGCGACGACCCACTCGGCGAAATCGTCGTGACGGCGACGCGCGTCGCGCAGCCGGCGAACCAGTTGCTGGAACCGATCATTGTCATCGACCGCAAGGCGCTCGAGGATTCGCTCGCCACCGATGTGGGTGACGTGCTGCGTTTTCACGCCGGCCTCGACATCGGCCGCAGCGGTGGTCCCGGCCAACCGCTGGCGCTGTTCATACGCGGGGCCAAGAGCGACCAGTCGATCGTGATGATCGACGGTGTCCGCATCAACCCGGGCACGTACGGCGGAGCGCCGCTGCAGAACCTCGCCCCCGAACTGTTCGAACGCATTGAAATCGTCAAGGGTCCGCGCTCCGCGATTTACGGGACCGACGCCATCGGCGGCGTGGTGAATCTGATTACGCGCCGGGGTGGGCCGACGGGTGCAGACGCGATGCTGGGTTACGGACGCTACGGTACCGGTGAATTTTCCGTCGCCGGGCACTACGCGGCCGGCGATTCCAGTGCGGAGGCCGCGTTGACCGGGCAGCGCGCCGACGGCTTTCCCACCTTTGCCGCCGATAGCGTGGATCGCGGTTACAAGAATCTGTCCGGCACCGCCGCCGTAGCTACCCGGATCGCTGCCGTTGACGTTGGCGCGTTTTACTGGCGCTCGACCGGCACCTCGAATTATGCGGAACCTGTCTATACCAGCGACTACAGCGCTTTTGCGTCCTTCAATCCTGCCGACGAGGGCTTCGCCAACAGTGTGTTCGCAGTGCATGCGAGCGGCAGTCTGACCGACAGCTGGCGTGCGCGAGTAAATCTGAGCCGCAACATCACCGATCTGCGCCAGGGTCAAGCCGACGCCGTCGATCCAAGCCTGGGCAAGGATTACGACTACACGTCGCGCGACACGGTGGATCTGCAAAATGACGTCACGATTGGCGGCACGCAACTCAGTCAGGTGCTCACGTTCGGGGCCATCCTGAGCCAGGAACAGACCGACTCACTCTCCTTTGCCACCCGCTACTCGGTCGGCACGCACGCGCAGACCTATTACCTGCAAGACCAGCTCAAAGCCGGATCCCACCGTCTGCTGCTGGCCGGCGGTGACTATCGGCACCCCTCATTCGGCAACCATGCCACCTGGAATGCGGAATACGGCTATGCCGCGACCGCAGGCCTGCTGCTGACGGTTTCCGCCGGCACGGCCTTCAGGGCGCCGTCGGCGACCGACCGCTTTGGCTATGGCGGCAATCCGGACCTCCAGCCGGAGCGTTCGCGCAACTTCGAGGCCGGTATCAAGGTGCGCATGAGCGGATCGCAGGAGCTGAGCTTCGCGGCCTTCGAGAACACCATCAGCAATCTGATCGTGTCGGTGTTCAACCCGAGCGATTTTACGTCGCTGAACGAGAACATCGACCAGGCCCGGATCCGGGGCCTCGAGGGCAGTTGGGAGCTGCACTCCGCGCCTTGGTCGTTACGCGCCGCAGCCGACCTGCAGGACCCGCGTAATCTCGTGAACGATACGCAGTTGCTGCGCCGGACCCGGCAGAGTCTGACACTCAGCGGCGGACGCCAGATCGGGCGCAGTGAGTTTGGAGTCGACCTGTTGCAGTCCGGCCCGCGGCGGGACATTGACGTCGTCAGCGGCGCACCGCTGCGCGATGGCGGCTACCTGCTGGTCGCGTTGCGCGCCAGGCTGGCGATTACGCCCGCCTGGTCGGTGACCGCACAGCTCGACAACGCGCTTGACCGGCGTTACCAGCTGGCCAGCGGGTACAACAGCGCCGGCCGGGCTATCTTCATGGCCACACGCTACAGCTTTCGCTGAGCGCCAACACTGCGCAACTCGCGCTACTATTGCGCCATGGCATCCCGGGAACTTAGCGCCGCACTTGCAGCGGCGCGCGCCGCCGCCGCGGTCACCGAGCGGCTCTATCGCAGCAATGTCGCCGTGCGAATCAAGGCGGATCGCACGCCAGTGACCGAGGCCGATGTGCTCGCCGAGCGCGCGATTCGCGCTGTGCTCGAGGCGCAGTTCCCGGATTACGGGTTCTACGGCGAGGAGACCGGCCAGAGCGCCATGGAAGCCGAGAATATCTGGCTGGTCGACCCAATCGACGGTACCAAGTCATTCGTGCGCGATTGCCCGTTCTTCTCGACGCAGATCGCGCTGCGGCGTGGCGGCAAAGTGATCCTTGGCGTATCGAGCGCCTCTGCCTATGGCGAGCTCGCCTGGGCAGAGCAAGGCGGCGGCGCGTTTCTCAACGGCGAGCCGATCCGCGTCAGTGGGGTCAGCGCGTTGTCGGAAGCGATCCTGTCGACCGGGAATCTGCAGACTCTGGCGGCCTCAGCGATTGGCTGGCGGCGCTACGGCGCGCTGGTGGGGCGGGTCAACCGGCTGCGCGGTTACGGCGATTTCCTGCACTACCACCTGTTGGCGCACGGCGCGCTCGATGTGGTGCTGGAATCCGACGTCAACATCCTCGACATCGCCGCGCTCAGTGTGATCGTCCAGGAGGCGGGCGGCACCTTCACCAGCCTGGATGGCGGCGGCATCGATCTGGACACCACTACGGTACTCGCGGCCAACGCCGCGCTGCACGCCCCGGTGCTGGCGGCTATGCGGGAATGAACGCGCGCCGGCCAGCGCCGGCGAGTTCGCGCATCGGCGTCGCGTAAAGCAGCGAGAGCTCCTCGGCATTGAGTACTTCGTCGGTGGCGCCCAGGCGCCAGCGACCATCGCCATACATCAGCAGCACCCGATCGGCGCAGCGTTCGGCGAGTGCCGGATCGTGGAGCGTGGCGATTACGGCGGCGCCCGTCGCGCAGCGCTCGCGAAACGCCAGCAGCACGTCCACCTGGTGGTGCGGGTCCAGGTGATTGGTGGGTTCATCGAGCAGGTACACCTGCGGCTCCTGCGCCAGGAGCCCGGCCATGGCCGCGCGCCGCTGCTCGCCGCCAGAGAGCGTGGCGAGCATGCGCGTGGCGCAGTTGGCCACGCCCATGCGCTCGAGCGCGGCGTCGACAATCTCGTGGTCGCGGAACGATTCCCCGCGCAGCCAGCCGATGTGCGGATGACGCCCGAGGAGCGTGGCCTCGAACACCGATAGCGGCAGCGATTCCTCACGATCCTGCGGCAGGAAAGCCAGGCGCCGCGCGATCTCGGTGCGCCCCAGCTCCCCCAGCATCGTGCCGCCGAGCGCCACGGCGCCCGCAGCGGGCGGGCGCAGTCCCGCGAACGTATGGAGTGTGAGACTCTTGCCGGACCCGTTGCGACCCAGTACGGCTATGAATTCACCCGCGCGCACTTCCAGCGACAGCCCACTCAGCAGGGCGCGCTCGCCGGCGTGCACGTTCAGGGACTGCGTCGACAGCAGGGCGCCGCCTGTGCTTGTTCCGGACATCAGCGGCGACTCCAGCCGATTTCGCGCGCCGTAGCCGGCCCGACCAGCGTCTGCGACAGATCATCGGGCATCTGCTGCCGGTCGGGCAACAGCGGCACGCGTCCGGCCATGATCTCGGCGTAGCGCTGCGGGAAGCGTGGCACGCGCCCGGGTTCGGCGTAACCATCCGGAAACAGCGGCGCATCGCTGTCGGGCGCGTACTTGTCGGTGGCGCCAAAGGTGTGGAGCAGTTCGTGGGCAGTCACGACCGCATTCTGCGCCGCCTGGTTGCGCGCGGCGAACAAATGCACCACGCCCATGAGTCCCCGCTGGAGCCCCTGCGAATGCGGCAGCACCGGGCTGCGCGCCGGGTCGTGGTACAGCAGGAACAGCGCAATCTTAGGGCGCGAGCGCTTGACGGCGCCGACCACGTGCGAGCGGTAGCGACGCAGGCGCAGGCTCCACAGGATCCGTTCGCTGACACTGGCGTTCGCAGCCAGTTGTGGCGGCGCCGCGCTCAGTATCGGGTAGAGCCTGATGCCGACGGGCACATCGATGAGCACGCCGTAACGATGCGCTTCGGCGGCCACGAAGTCGCTGACCGGTTGCAGGTCCGCCTCGGAAAGGGTCGAGATATAGTCGGCTGCGGCCGCGCTGCCGTCGGCGTTGACCGGAAACGCACCCACCCACACGGTTTGCTGCCAGCTGGTGGTGCGCTGCCGGTCGAGCCAGGCGCCGCCGGCCACGATCGCCAGCACGACCAGCAGGATCGCAATGCGGAAGTTCCGCCACATCGCTCGTTGAATTCCTCAGCGACTCACGGCTGCAGCCGTGATACGGACCAGGGCCCGGGCTGGAAACCCTCGCCCTGCGGTGTCAGTGCACGCTCCCAGCGCGCGCGATCATGGATGCGGGCGCTGCCCTCGACCCACAGTTCGACCGCTTCCGCCCACAGCTGGTAGCCGCCCCAATGCGGCGGCCGCGCGATGCGGAGCCCCGGATCGCGCGCCTGTTCATCGCCCGTGGGCACCGGGAGCGCCAGGCGCAGCGCTGTCTTCGCCACGTTGCCGATCAACTCCGCGCGCGAACCGATCGGTTCGCTCTGCTGGCTGGCCCAGGCGCCCAGGCGGCTCTGCCAGTTGCGCGTGGCGAAGTAGGCGTCGCTCTCTGCCGCGCTCGTGCGCACGATGTGGCCCTCGACGCGCAGCTGGCGATGCAGCTTGTCCCAGTGCATGACGATCGCCGCCCGCGGGTTGGCCTGCAGCTCGCGCCCCTTGTGCGAGCGGTAGTTCGTATAGAAGGTCAGGAATCCCGGACGCGGCGTGATTTGCTTGCACAGCACCACCCGCGCAGATGGGATCCCCGACTCATCGGCGGTCGCCAGGACCATCGCGTTCGGATTGGGCTGGATGTCGCGACGCGTGGCCTCGTCGAGCCAGCCGGCAGCCAGTTCCAGCGGCTCGGCGGGGAGCGGGTCGGGGAGATGTTCGCGGTGCCAGGCCATGGTAGGTCCATGTTACTTGATGAGGGCACGGCTCTCATCAGGGCCGGTCAACGCCCGGGGAACCGCTGCGTTGTCATAAGTGACGGCAGTTACGGGCGCGGTTCAGGCCGCGTTCAGCGTAGCACCGGTACCTTGGAAACCGCAGGCTCAGAGTTATCCCGAGGAGTTCGCCATGAAACGATTCATCGCTGCGGCTGCCGTCATCGTGGCGGCCTTCGGTATGGCCGCGCAGGCCCAGGCTCACGGCGAGGACAACGATCGCCCAGGCTGGCAGGATCGAGGCAGGCAGGAGCGCGGCTGGCATGACAACCGCTCGTACGGCGCCGATCGCTGGCGTGGCCGCGATTCCTGGCATGGTCGCGATGCCTGGCATGATCGCGACGATGATCGCTGGGGTGCACCGCGGTACCGCGACTACGACTATCGTTATCCCCGCTACTACAGCCGCCCGTACTACGGCTACGGATCGCGTTACCGTTATCCGCCCGTATACCGGCACGGCGGCTACATCTACTACGACGGCTACGACGATTGCGACGA
>JAYUZI010000216.1:0-27269 GCA_043751915.1 Gammaproteobacteria bacterium
GTCAGTCAATGGCGGGCATCTTGTTGGGCCAACGTCGTGGCGCCCGGCGACAGCCCGTGGTGTGGTGCGCTGGCCGCCTTTTTGCGCAGGGCGTCCCGCACAAATGCGGTTATTGGATAGATGCCGCGCCACGTCTCGCCCAAGAGCCACCCCGAGGTTGAACTCCCCTCAGCGACATTAGACGAGATTTTGCTGCCCATTCAATCGGGGGCGCCACTCGGTCGCGTCGAGTGGCAGGCCCATTGTCAGTTGGCGAGTCCTTGCCGGGGCGTTCAAGATGCCAGCAGAACACGCCACTGATCCGCCACCTTTGAAAGGAGAAAGCGGGGATCCGGGTGGGGGTGAGGTCGTGCTCCGGAGCGCCAGGCGCGGATCCGTTCCACATAGGCATCGAAGAGCCCAAAATGGGTCGCCACCCTCGCGGGTCCGCGGCGGAATCGCGAGGACAATCCCCGCAACGCGCGCTCGTAAATGCGGTACCCGGGCCTGATGGGGAGCATTTGCTCCAGATCGCCGATGACCTCGCGGGCGGCGCCGCAGTCGTGCGTGAGGAGCGGCGTCCCCATGGCCATCGACTCAGCAAACACCAATCCGAAGGTCTCGGGCAGCACGAAGTTCGGGAAGAACGTACACAGGGCTGTGCGCACCTCGGCATGAATCCGCGCTTGCGGTTGCGGCCCGAGGTTAACCACCCCGTCCGGGATCGAAAACGGGCGGATCTTGTAGCCGGGGTTGCCGATGATCAGCCGGAGCTTGGGCATCTGGCGTCGCATCGCACTGAAAGCATCGAGCGCGAACTTCAAGCCGCGGTTTTGCGCCGAGAAGAACACCATCTTGTTGTAATCGATCGGTGACTCGTCCGGTGTCAGGTTGTCGTCGATGGGATTGTAGATCGTGCGCACGCGCACTGGTTCGCCGATACCGCTGCTGCGAAAAAGGAGCTCCACGCCCCGCCGCTGCCAGTCGGAGACACAGACGATCGTTACGGCCATGTCGCGCAACAAGGCGCTCGAGTGGGCCAATCGAGCGCCGCGTTTTGTGGCGAGGCTCAGGAACTCGTGCACCCACAGAAAATAGCGGGCGTCAGGGTAGAGTTCGCGAACCAGGGGCAAGGCGCGCACGTCGCGGTTGATGACGACCTGGGTGATGCCGGGGAGACGGCTGGGTGGCCGGTATCGTCCGAACTCGGCCACGCGATTGTGCTGGATCACATAGGCGTCGAGCGCGTCCGCGACGCGAGACAAGCTCGCCTCCGTCCCGCCGGTCGCTTCATGACGTATGGTGTGAGTGTCATAGGGGCGTTGACAGATCGGATCCCAGAACAAAGTGTTGCTCATGGACATGAGAGCGTCCGACGTCGCCGCAAAAATCTCCGCGCTATACTGATCAGGGACAACGGCCTCGGTGTTCTAACTCCATTTCCGTCAGACGGATGAGCTTGCCATTGCTTCGGATATTCATGTTTCACAATATTGGTACGCCGCCAGCGGGCGCGCGGTTGCCGAGGCTGTACGTGGAAGCAGAGAAATTCGAGCGCCAGTGCCAGTGGTTGCAGCGACTCGGAATGCGCGGCGTATCGATGAGCGAGGGACTTCAGGGGTTGCGCGCCGGGCGGGCCCACAAGCTTGTGGTGCTGAGTTTCGATGACGGGTACGCCGACACGCTGGATGTTGCGGGGCCCATTCTGCAGCGCTTCGGGTTTCAAGCGATCTGCTACGTCGTAGCGGGAGCGATCGGTACCTACAACACCTGGGACGCCGAGGTACTGGGTGTCAAGAAGCCCCTGATGGATCGGGTCGCGATTGGGCGGTGGCACGCGGCCGGACACGAAATCGGATCGCATACCATGACCCACCCCGTGCTGACGCAACTGGATCGTGCGCAGGCGGTGCGCGAAATAGGCGAGAGCCGCAGCCAGTTGCAAGGGCTCACGGGAAAGCCGGTAGACCATTTCTGTTATCCGTATGGCAATCATGATGAACGGTCGGTAGCACTGGTTCGCGAGGCGGGGTACGAGTCGGCGGTAACGACTCGGCGCGGAGCAGCGCTGCAGAACGACGATCCGCTGCGCTTACCGCGGATTGCGATCAACCGCCGACAGAGTCTACTCAAATTCGCGCTGCATGCCGCGACTCCGTATCCGTGGTTGCGCCGGCAGTAGAGCGCGCTCAAGCGTGGCGTCCGGGCGCGAGGGGCGAGTCAGCCTTGGCGGTGGCGGCACGAGCGAAGCTGTAGACACTCCGTGCGTTCGAACCCCGAAGAATGGCGCGGAGAACGACTCGGCTGGGCGTGCAAAGATCCCCATCGCGTGCCCGCAGCGCACGGACGATGCCCAGGTCGGGGTAGGCAATGGTGGTGTTGCCGCCGGTACCGGAGGGTTCGCCGATGCTGACCCACTCGTAGTGTTTGTCGTGAGCTTCACGGCGGATGACTTCACCGACATACATCGCAATGGTCCACATGGTGGAGAGCAGAGGGAGACCGGCGATGGTCTCCGCGTTGGCGTGTACGGCATTGAGGTAGCGATCAATTTCATGAAGGCTGTCGAGTGTGAAGTCCAGCTTGGTGCGATCGAGATGCTCGGTCAGTCCAATATCGGTGTCTGTGGCGCCGGGAGTCAGGAGCATTGCCTGCATCGCGGCTAGGAATGAGGCGATCGCCGGGGCGGGAATGCGCGCCACGCCATCGACTGAGGGAGTTTGGGTGGGGATACGGGGCTTCACCACTGGGCGCTCCAGATCAGCCATGGTAGCACGCGCCATCTGGAGGGCGCATCAGTCGCGGGAACGGCCGCCTTCCGGCCCACGGGCCATTCCGATGTTGCACGTGACATCCGCCTTAGACGGATGGGGGCGGTGCCATCAATCGCTCCGGATCGCCGTCCGCGATTGACGGGCCGCAATCGATACGTCTAAGGTTTCGGCCCTGTCTTCGTGTCCAAAGTTGTATGGCAGGGTGTTTCAGGAAGATCTACAACTCGCGCGCCGGCTCATTGATGGCGATCCGCATACGTTCCGTCTGTTTATGGACGCTTACGCGCAACGGTTGGCCGCCTTTGTCATGCGGCGTACGGGAGCTGATCACGCGAGCGCAGAGGACATCGTGCAAGACACTTTGATCAGGGCGATGCGCGCCTTGCCCCAATATCGCGGCGAGGCGAGCCTGTTCACATGGTTGTGCCAGATTTGCCGCAGTGAGATGGTCGACCAGCACCGCAAGGCCGTTCGTCGGCCTAAGACGGTGAGTCTGGACGCCCATCCGCAGATTGCCGTCATTGTCGATGCGCGGGCGGCACCTGAGGATGTTCTGCTTGACCTGCCCGGTGCCGGAGACGGGAGCGACGCGGCGATCCTACGCTCGCTCGACCACATTCCCGAGCGCTATTCACAGGCGCTGGAGTGGAAGTATGGCGATGATGTATCAGTCGATGAAATAGGGCGAATGATCGGCATCAGTGCGGTGGCGGCACAATCGCTCCTGGCGAGGGCGCGCGAAGCGTTCCGTGATGCCTGGCGAGCCGAATCCGGACAGTTGCCGGTTGAGGGTGGTGGTGGTACCCCTCCGGGTCAGGGCCGTGGTTAACGAATCCCGAACAGATGTGACGGATGCAGGGGCGAGCGAGCGGGCGCTTCGAGACGTTTTGTGCCTGGAACCGCTGTCGAGCGAGCGGCTGGCTCGCATTACTCGTGCTGTGGAGGCGGAGTGGCGGCGTGGTGTGCGCGATCGGCGAGCGCGGCGAGCGAGATCGTGGATTGTCGCCATTGCGGCGTCGCTGGCGGTTCTTGCCCTGATCGGTTGGTGGGCACCGATGGGGCGCGCTGAGCGGGAGCTCGTGGGCACGATTCAAAGCACGGACTCGAGCGGGCTTGTCGCCCGGCACGGTTGGGGGGTGGATCGAATGCTGGGCGCGGGGGCTGTGGTGGAGTCAGGGCTCGTGGTGCGTGCGGAGGGGACAAGCGTTGTGGCTCTGGCGGGGGGGGGGCTGCTGCGGCTGAGGGCGGGCACCGTTGTGAAGGTGGGCTCCGGGCACGAGATTGAGATCGAGCAGGGTGCGCTCTATGTTGATCTGGACGCGAATAGACCGCACGGCGCTTGGTCCATTCGCACCCACTATGGAGTTGTGCAGCACCTGGGTACGCAGTTTGAAGTGGCGATTTTCGATGCAGGGGTGCGAGTGCGCGTGCGCGAAGGTCGCGTGCGATTGCTGGGCCGTCCGGACACCGACGCCCGGGCTGGTGAGGAGATCCTGCTGGCCGGTGAGGGTAGTGTCCGCAAGGGCGCGATTGCTCCCGACGATCCGAGTTGGGCCTGGGTGCAGGAGCCGCCGAGCCGTTTCGAGGTGGAGGGCCAAACGGTGCTGGCGCTATTGCGCTGGGTGGCGCGCGAGACGGGTCGGCAGCTAGACTTCGCCGATGGCCAGACCCGTCAATTGGCTGAACGCACTGTTCTGCATGGTTCGGTTCAGGGCTTTTCGGCCGAACAGGCGCTTCACGTCATGCTGGCTACCACGACGTTGTCGGCGGAACTGCACACGCGCCACATCCTGGTCCGCTCAACGGGTACTCCTCAAGTCGTACGCGCGCACTAGCCTCGTCATCGTGCTGCTGAGCGGTACCGCTCTCGCGCAAGCGGGCCCCTGGTCGTCTCGACCCCTGACGGCGTTGCTGGAGGCGCTGCGGCATTCCGGTGTTGACGTGTTTTACAGCTCAGAATTGGTGCCGCCCGGGTTGCGCATCGACAAACAGCCGGCCGGCACAACGCTCCTCGATCTGGCTTCTGCGGCGCTGGCGACGGTGGGACTCAAGCTCGTTGCGATCTCACCGGGCCGATATGCGGTGATTCGTGGCCCGCTCGCTGAGGGTCCAGGAATGCACGGCAAGGTGAGTGCGAGTCCATCGCTCAGCCGCACCGAGCGAGCGGGAACGATGGAGGAAATCAGTATCTATGCGAGCCACTTCGCGCTTGACGCGCGGCGTGCGGACCGCGGCACAGTTCTGAATCACAACCAGATCGAGCAAGTGCCCGGAGCCGAGAACGATGCGCTGCGGGCCACCCATTCTCTGCCGGGATTTGCCGCTGACGCTTCGGCGCGTCCCTTTGTTCGAGGCTCTCTCCAGGACGATGTGCTCATGGTATTTGATCACGTGCCGATCACCGATCCATTCCATTTCAAGAGTTTCCAATCCCCGACCAGTGTCTTTGATTCCTCCGTGGTCGATCGCATGGAGCTCTACAGTGGTGGATATCCCGTGCGCTTTGGTACGCGCTCGGGTGGCGTGATCGATTTGACTCCGCACTCCATTACGCAAGGCCACGAGGAACGAGTCGCCTTGGGCTTGCTGGCCACCCAGGTATCGAGCGCCGGGCATGCGAGCGCCGTACCGCTTTCGTGGATGGTGGCGGTGCGACGCAGTGTGCTCAATGCTCTGGTCGAGACCGGAAATAGCAATTTTAATCAACCGGTCTTTGTGGATGTGATCGGCCGTTTACAGTGGCGTCCGAATGATCAATGGTCGTGGATTCTGGGCGGGCTGTACCTCAATGATCGCATTGCACTGCGCAGTGAATCGGGCGAGGAGCAGGCCGACGCGCAATATGGCGATACCTATGCGTGGCTGAGGGCAGAATATCAACCCAAACCCGACTGGTCGTCTAGAACCACCGTCAATGTAGCTCGCGCGGAGCGCACCCGCGTCGGCCAGATGGCCCGACCGGGCATTATTACGGGCACGGTAATTGAAGAGCGAGATTTCTCAAGCGTAGCGCTGAGCAGTGAATGGACTTATGAGTCGAGCGAGCATACGCAGTGGAATCTCGGTGCGGAGGTGGGACAGACAGCCGGCGATAATACCTATCATCGAGACCTGCAGTACGACTCGACGGTACTCGGAAGCCTCGGACAAGGTTTGAGTCGTCAGACCTCGGTGGACAATGCACCGCGCCAGAACCGATACGCGGTGTTTGCCTCCCTGCAGCGCGCCATCGGGCCGCGCTTGCAGGCGGAGCTGGGACTGCGAGCGGACGGCGAGCGATATCCGCCTGGGAGCGGTGATGAACAGTGGAGCCCGAGACTCAATGTGCGTTATCACGCTGGAGAGCGACTTGATATGTACGCGTCCTGGGGCAAATTCACCCAGGCTCAACGACCCGATGAATGGCGCCTGGAAGAAGGTCAGGCCGGCCCGGATCCGGTTCAAGAAGCCTGGCACCATATCCTGGGTTTAGCGTTCCATAAGTCCGAGACGGCGCAGTGGAGAATGGAGCTCTACACCAAGCGCTGGAATCGAGTCAGCCCGTACTTTGACAACCTGCTGGGCACGCAAACACTGCTCCCGGATATGGTGCCAGATCGGATTCGCATTGCTCCCCTGTCGGCAGAGACCGATGGTGCGGAGCTCAGTGTCCGCGGTGCCGTGGGACCGAACGTTCAGTACTGGGGCGGTTACACTTGGGCACGGGTGACGGATGAATCGCCGGGTGGGGATGTGCTGCGAAGCTGGAATCAAAATTCCGCGCTCGGTATGGGGATATCGCTGACGCACGGCCGTTACAGCGCCTCCGGAGCACTTCGCTACCACAGTGGTTGGCCGAGGACGGCCGTGGCCGCTGCGCTCCGCACTTCCACGACTGATCCGCTCTTTACCCTTGGCTCCCGCAACGCGGATCGGTGGGGCCCCTATGTGTCACTCGACGCACGTGCTGCATGGACCAAGCCGCTCGCATCGAGCGAGCTTACAATCTGGGCGGAATTGACGAACCTGGCAAACCGTGGCAACGATTGCTGCGTGGTCTTTACGGTTCCGTCCACCGAGGCCATGGCGGTGACCAGCGACGCGCACTGGCCCTCACGCGCGCTCAATCTCGGACTGTCCTGGCGCTTTCACTAGACGCTGGTAGTTACTTACTCGGCGGCGGAGTGGAGTCGGCCGCCGCTTCCCGGGTCTGATCGGCTACGGTTTCCGTGGCCACCGACAGAACGCGTCCGCTGCGAGCACTGACGTGAATTTCCTGAATTGCACGTGATCCCGGGACCGAAATATCGAAAGACCAGATGAGCTTGCCGTGTTCGCGTTCCAGTTCACCGGCGATCACGCGACCGCCGGGGACCCGAGCCAACGCGGCCCGTTCGGCGGTGCGGTAATCGACCTTCACCCCGGAGAAGTGCGCGTCATTGGTGCTCAGTATTGTCGGCGCGTCGGCAATCGCTCCGTCGCACAGCATGGCCAAACCGAACCAGACGAGCAGGGTTAATGGGAGAGGTCGCATGGGAGGCACTCCGTTGGCGTGTCCGAACCAGTATTAGACGCTCGTGCGACGCGCGATCAATCGACCAATCGCTCTGGCGTCTTGCCCGGATGAGGTGGCGATGAGTGGCCAGGTCGGGGGGCGAAACGGGACCGCGGACGCCGAAGACAGCGGCCGTGTGTACGGTGCTTTGCTACTGGAGAAGGGGCGTACCCTTTGTTAGAACGAGAAGTCGCTGAGGCGGGAGACGGCGGATCGATGGATTGAAGCAGGCGGCGGTGAGGACGGTCTCCTCCAGGGGCATGGGCACACGTTAAAATGCCAGGGCTGATCGCACTGGCACAGGATGCGCCGGAATGTGCATTGCGCTGGCAAAGCCCTTTGCAGCATGCGGCCCACCCGTGATACGCGAGCGGGTATGAAAGCGCTCCTGTTTGCCCTGCTGTGTGCCGCGTCGGCTGCGACGCATGCGGAGGAGGTCAACGCCGGATCCGACTGGCTCGTATTCCTGAGCGCTGAAATCAAACGACTCTACGGCATAGACGCCGCACGCCTGAGCGACCCTCAGGGAGAGTTTGCCGCTCAGATTGTATTCAATCACTTCTATGGCGCAGCGCGCGTTCTGGTCGAAGGTGAGCTGTCGAACGACGATGCCGGGATCGACCGATTTCAGGTCGGGTGGCAGGTCGGTGAGGACAATACGCTGTGGCTGGGGAAGTTCCATCAACCGGCAAGTGCCTGGAGTTTCGGACATGATCACGGGCACTATCTGGAAACGGCGATCATCGTCCCCAGCGTTGAGGAATGGGAAGATGAGGCGGGCCTCCTGCCGCACAGTGCGGTCGGCGCACTGTGGGATTCCGAGCATCGGATCGGGTCGGCAGCGTTATGGCAGTTCTCGGCTGCGGCGGGATTTACACCGCTTCCGAACCGCGAAGACTCCCATCGCTATTGGATGCCGCTGGTTCCTGAGCACAGTGGTTCCGTATCGTGGAGCGCACGCGCCGCCTATTGCCCCACGTATCTGGAAGAGACTCGGGTAGGCGTGCTGCTGGGTCGACAGGCCTTGCGATTCACGCGGCTTGCCGATGCCGCTCTCAGCGCGTATCAGGAGGGGGATGAATCGGTGTACGGTGTTTTCTTAGACTGGGCCCGTGAACCGTGGCGTGCCGAGAGCAGTGTCTACGACGTTAAACTCGTCTTGCGGGGTGGTGCAGGTCAACGATCGGAACAATTCATCGCAGGCTTCGCCCAGATCGAACGACAATGGCATCATGAATTGACCCTGTTTGCGCGGCGCGAGGATTGCTCGCGCATCCAGAGTTCGCGCTACGCCGCGGCGTTCGGAGATCATCTGACCATCGCGCGCAGTGCGGTGGGGGTACGATGGGACGCGACCCGGCACCAGGCATACACCATTGAAGCGGCACGCTCGCGCACGATCACGGATCGATACTCAGAAGTGCATCTGCAGTGGAGCGCGGCGTTGCAGTAGTCGCCGCGCTCGGTTGGGTACGTTTACGGGTACGAAGTCCAGGTGATTCAGAGAATGTGGTTATAATTCAACGCTGAAGGGCGGCCGGTGTGGCGCCTATCTCCGCACCAGATCCTGCGGTGGGAAATGTATGCAGCGACAGGATCGGCGAGGTGGCATGCTGAAACAATCGCTGGCAGGTCTGCTGTTCAGCCTGGGCCTGATGTCATGGTCCGCCCGGGCGATCGATGCGCACGCTACGGTCACCGTGTTCGCCGCGGCTTCCTTGAGCGACGTGCTCAGTGAACTGGCGCTGGTCTACACGCAGCAGACCGGCAACCGCGTGGAGTTTTCCTTTGCCGCCACCTCCATGCTCGCTCGCCAGATCGAAAACGGCGCCCGTGCCGACCTTCTCCTCGCGGCAGACCAGGAGTGGATGGACTACGTCGATCAGCGCGGCCTGATCCGCAAGGCCACGCGCCGCAACCTGCTCGGCAACCGCCTGGTGTTGATCGCGCCGGCCGACAGCACGGTGCGGCTGAGCATCGGGCCGGAGTTTCCGCTGCTGGCAGCCCTGGGCGGCGGGCGCCTCGCTATGGGCGATCCGGATTCGGTGCCCGCAGGCCGTTATGCGCGCGCAGCGCTCGTGAGCCTGCACGTCTGGAACGCCGTAGCCGATCGCCTGGTGCGCGCCGACAACGTCCGCGGCGCGCTCGCGTTCGTCGCGCGCGGCGAAGCGCCGCTGGGCATTGTCTACGCGACCGACGCGAGGGCCGACCAGCGCGTCCGGGTCGTTGATTTGTTTCCGGCCAGCTCGCACCCGGCCATCACCTATGTGGCCGCATTGACCACCGGTGCGAGTGCGCCGGCGGCATCGTTTCTGGATTTTCTGCGCAGTCCGACCGCTGCGGCGGCCTTCGAGCGATACGGCTTCAGCGTCCTGCGCTGACCCGGCCGCCGCGTATCAGAGCGCGCGCAGCGCCCGGCGTATCGCAGTCGTGCTGGCCTGCAGGCTTTCGTCGGCGACCCGCACCAGGTTGCGGCCCTGTTTCTTGGCTTCGTAGAGCGCGACGTCCGCGCGTGCGATGATTTCGTCGAGCGAAGTCGCGCCTTCGTAGCTGGTCGCCATGCCCGCGCTCAGGCTGACGCGCAAGCCCGCGGCCACGGCGGATTCTGGCAGCGCAATTGCGAGCACTGCGGTGCGCAGCTGCTCGACCCGCGCCAGCGCCAGATCGAGTGGTTGCGCCGGGAGCAGCATCAGGAATTCTTCCCCACCCCAGCGCCCCAGTACTTCGCCATCGCGCAACAGCGCGCGGCTGATCGTCGCCAGGTCCTTCAGTACCTGGTCACCCACCGCGTGACCGCAGGCGTCATTGATCAGTTTGAAATGGTCGAGGTCGATGAGCGCCATGGTCAGCGGTGTGTGTTCGCCAATGGCCTCGGCCAGCGCTCCGGTGGCCAGTTCCGCAGTGCGGCGGCGGTTCGGGAGCCGCGTCAGGCTGTCTTCGGTCGCGATGCGTTGCAGCTCGCGGCGGTAGCGCAGGTTGGTGAGCAGCACATAGCTGAGCAGTACGATCAGCGCCACGCCGGCCGCCAGCACCCCGGTGCGCCGCTCCAGCTGATCGCGCTGCAGGTCGGAGCGCTCGCGCGTCACCGACAGCTCACGCTGCAGCAAGGCATTGCGTTCGATTTCGCTGTCGACGCGGAAGCGCGCGCGCAGCACACTGCCGCTGCGGGCACGGTCGGCTTCGCTGGCGACGCGCGCCCGCTGTGCGTATTCCTGCAGGTCAGCATAGGCGGCCCGATAGTCATGGGTTGCGGCATTGGCGCGCGCGCGCAGCTCGTAGAGTTCCGGCACCCAGCGCGGCACGATGTCGGCCCCCTGTTGGTCGAGCACCTGGTTCAGCGTCGCCAGTGCGGTTGCGCTCCGGCCTTCATCGAGATCCGCGTGCGCGAGCAGCGCGCGCGATTCCTTGATCATCTGCCTGACCCCCGCGGCGGCAAATCCGGCTTGTGCGGCCTCGCACCACTTGCGGCCCGCGGCGCTCTGGCCCAGCCTGATCCGCGCTTCGCAGATCCGCAGCTCGGCAAACGCAGCGCCCTGGCGGTCCGCCATTTGTACGCCGAGGCGCCGAACTTCGTCGAACTCGGCCAGCGCGGCGCCGTAGTCGCCGGTCTTGAGCAGCACCATGCCGCGCGCGTAGCGTGTTCCCGACAGCATCTGGTCCGCGTGGTGCGCCTGCTCCCAGTCGATGGTCTCGCGCGTCAGGTCCAGCGCCTGGTCGAAATCCCCCATGCCATCCATGACGGTCGCCAGGGCCTCGGCGGCGAGCGCGCGCTGCCTGCTGAGGCTCGCAGGGGCGCTCTCGCGATAGGCGCGGGTCAACGTGCCCACAGCCAGGTCATCCTGGTTGAGCCGGTGCTGCAGCCAGCCAAGCGTGGTGAGCAGGCAGACGCCATTCTGCGAGCCCTTGGGCTGTCGTGCCGCGGCTGCGGTCAGCTTGGCCACTTCGCGCTTGAGTCCGTTGGTGTCGTAAACGGTTTCGGCATAGGTGGTCATCAGGCTCAGGTAAACGGGGTTGTCGCCCTGCGGTGCGAGCGCCAGGCCGCTGGTGGCCGCGGCACGGGCGTCGGCATCGAGCTCGAGGATGCTGCTGCTCTGCGCGGCGATCGCGTACAGGGCCGCGAGCCGGGGCGGTGCCGTAGTGCCGTCGTGCTGGCGGGCGGCGATCAGCGAGCGCGCACCCTTGAGCGCCTGGTTGGCATCCGCGTCTTCCAGGGCCTCGAGGGGCAACAGATCAGGGAACGGCAGATCGATGCAGCCCGCCTGGACGTGCCCGGACGCAACCAAGCCTGCAGCCAGTAACGCCTGCAACCCTACTTTCAGGGAGGCGCCGCAGCAATCCACCCGAATATGACCAGAACGACCCATGTGGGACGGCAATCTAGCCGTTGGTCAATGCCGCGGTATGAACTGCCGTCTCAGTTCCGGTGCCCGGCCGTAAACACCTGTTTCTGTGAGAAATCTCACCATTTCCGATAGCCCGGGTCGGCGCGTGACGCGTCCGTGACACAGTGGCAAACCGCTGCAGCTAGCCTTCCGGCCATGAAGCTGACTGAACTTCAGGTCCTGCATCTCGATGCCGCCGCCTTCCAGGTGACGCCGACCGACCTCGAGGCGGCTGCCGGGCTCCAGCAGGCCTGGGTTATCGGCACCTGCCAGCGAGTCGTCTTGGTCGCCGCGGGGCGCGAGGCATGCGCGCAGCTCGTGGCACGCCTGCCAGTGGCAGCGCGCGCGCAAGGTTTTGCAGGGGCCGAGGCCTATGCCTTCCTGTTGCGCTTCGCCTGCGGGCTGGAAAGCCGCCTGGCTGGTGAGACTGAAATTTTTGGGCAGATCAAGGAGTCGTGGCGGGTTTTCAGCGCCGCGCCCGGCCTGCTTTCGCGCCAGCTCGATAGCTGGGTGCAGCTGCTGTTCAAAGATACGAAAGAAGTCCGCGCCGGGCAGCTCTCAAGCCTGGGCAGCGCCTCCTACGGTTCGCAGGTACGGCGGCTGCTGGGCGCCGCGACCAGTGGGCCCACGTTGCTGATAGGCGCCGGCCAGCTGGCGCAGGCCGTGGCTCCCTGGCTCGAGACCCGCGAATTGCTGCTCTGGAACCGCAACACGGAACATGCGCATGAACTGGCCCGCCTGGTCCAGGAGCGCAATCCGAACCGTGTCTGCCGCGTGCTCGAAGGCAGTGCCGAAGCCGAGCTCGACGCCTGGTCGCGCGCCGGTGACGTGGTGCTGTGCGTGCCGGCCGATGCCGCGCGCGATGCCGGGCGCATCGCCGCCTGGCAGGCGCGGCGGCCGCATGGCGGGCGCGTCGTGCACCTGGGCTTGGGTCCAGCGAACGATGCGGGCTGGGCCGGTGTGGCGGGCCTGACGAGCCTCACGGCGCTGTTCGACATGCTGCGGGCGCAATCGGACCTGCGCAGTGTGCAGCTGACGCGCGCGCGGCGTGCCTGTGTTGAGAAGGCGGTGCTGCGCTCGCTCGGGCCAAGTGCCACGCAGGCGCACGGCTGGGAAGATCTCGCCGCATTTGCCACTATTAGCCCCTGACCTTCCCCAAAGGGGTTCGATCCGGATGTCCCAGCGCCCGTTACGGCTAGGCACTCGCCGTTCACTGTTGGCACGGGCACAGAGCAGTGCCGTGGCGCGTACGCTCGAGCGGCTCCACCCCGGTCTCGTGGTTGAACTCGTCGGCATCGACACGCGCGGCGATCGCATCACCGACACGCCGCTCTCGCAGGTCGACGGCAAGGAATTCTTCACCGCCGAGATCGACGCCGCGTTGCGAGCCGGCACGGTCGACCTGACCGTGCATTCCTACAAGGACCTCAGTCTCGAGCGACCCGCGGCACTCCATCTCGGCGCAGTGCCGGTGCGCGAGAATCCGCGCGATATCGTGTTCTTTGCCGCCGACGCGCCGGAGCTCGCCGCGCGCGGCGCGACGCTGCGCATCGGCAGTTCCTCGCCGCGCCGGCAGGCCTTCGTGCCTTCGTTCCTCGAGCGCGCGCTCCCGGGCGCGCCGCGCGTGGAGCTGTGCGAGCTGCGCGGCAACGTGGACACGCGCCTCAAGCGCCTGCGCGAGCCGCGCGGCAGCGAGCGGCAGCTCGATGGCGTGATCCTCGCCTTCGCTGGTCTCTCGCGCCTCTGGCAGGACGAGGCAGTCGGCGCGGCGGCTGTGCTGCGGGAACTGCTCGCGGGGCTACCACGCATGCTGCTGCCGCTGACGTTGTGCCCGGCGGCGCCGGCGCAGGGCGCGCTGGCGATCGAATGCCGGACCGATGACGCGCGTGCCCGCGCGGTGCTGGCGGCGATCGACGATCCGGCTACCCGCGCGGCAATCAACACGGAGCGCGCGCTGCTGGCCGAACGCGGCGGCGGCTGCCACCAGCGTTTTGGCGCCACGCAGGTGCAGGTCGAGGGGCTGGGGCCGCTCCTGTATGTGCGCGAGGCGGATGCCAACGGTGCCCTGGACCCGCAGTTGCGTTGGGTATTGCCGTCGCCGCCGCAGCGACCACTGCGACCGTGGGACGGCAGCACGCAGCCGGCGCCCGAGCCGGTTGCCCTCGAGGGTGCGATGGCCGAATGCGCGCAGCGTCTCGCCTCGAGCGGCGCCGCCTTCATCGCGCATCGCCGCGCGTTGCCGCCGCTGCCGGCGGCGCAGGTCAATCGCTGTCGCCACATCTGGGTGTCGGGCACCGAAAGCTGGTTCGCGCTCGCGGCCCGCGGCGTCTGGGTCGAAGGCTGCGCGGAGGCGCTGGGGTTCGGTGCGCTGCGCGCCGCACTCGCGGCGCCACTCCTCGCCTTGCCGCCGCCCGGTCAATGGCTCGCGCTCACGAACGCGGAAGCCGCGAGCGGCTGGGGCGAAGTGCCGGTGCTGCCGACCTATCGCCACGCGCCGTCGACGGGTCAGGGTCCGGGCGAAGCGCTGCAGGTTTGGTGGCACAGTGGCGTACAGTTCGAGCGCTGGCACGGACAGGCGAGAGCCGACTGCCAGCACGCCTGCGGTCCGGGCAAGACCGCCGAGGCGCTGCGGCGCGCGGGCGTTTCGGCATTGACCGTCTTTCCCTCGGTGCATCATTGGCGGGAGTGGCTGCGCACGTGAATCTCAAGGCCGGGCAGGGGAGTCTGAGCGTCATGCCGGCGCGGCGCGCGCGGCTGATTGCCGCGCTTGCGGCGCTGTGGATCGTGTTGGTCTTGGTGCTGGGCGGCGGCTGGGTCGCGCTGGTCATCAGCCAGGCGCGGCAGATCAGCGAGCTGCAGTCCTTTGCGGGCAGCACCGACAGCGCGGTGGCGGCGCAGTGGGCCAGCACGCGACGGCGTGTGGTCGGTGAATCGGTGGTGTTCCTGCTGCTGCTGCTGGCGGTGAGCGCGCTGCTCGCCTGGCTCTACTGGCGCGAGAGCCGGCGCGCGCGCGGCATGCAGGCCTTTTTCGCCGCGGTGACGCATGAATTGCGCACGCCGCTCACCAGCATCCGCCTGCAGGCCGAGGCGATCGCCGAAGGCGACCAGCGCGTCGAGCTGGCACGACGGCTCCTCGAGGACTCCAACCGACTGGAATCGCAGATCGACAAGACGCTGGAACTCGCGCGCATCGAAGGCGGCGGGCCGCTGGTCGAGCAATCGGTGCCGCTGCACGGTTGGCTCGAGCGCACGCTGGCAGGCATCGCGGCCGCGCATGGCGCGAAGCTCGACCTCAGCGTCGGCCTCGCTGCCTCATTGCCGCCGATCCTCGCCGATGCCGCGGCGGTGCAGATGATTCTGCGCAACCTGGTCGAGAATTCCGTGCGGCATGCGCAGCGCGAATGCGTGCAGGTGAGCGTGGGGGCGCGCGCGCGCGGCGAGCAAGTGGCTATCGAGTATCGCGACAATGGCGCGGGCAGCGCTGTGCAGGGCCTGGAGCTGGGACGGTTGTTCGGTCGTGGTGCCGGTTCCGGGGGGAGCGGCGTCGGCCTGTACCTGGTGCGCGCCCTTATGCAGCGCATGGGTGGGCGCGCCGAATTTCACAGCTCGCCCGGTGATGGCTTCCGCGCCGAACTGTATTTCGCCTCGAGCCGCGAGCACGCGGCACCATGAACACGGGCGCGCACGTTCTGGTGGTCGAGGACGAGCGCAACGTCGGGGAGACGCTGGCCGAGCGCCTGCAAGGCGCGGGCTACCGGGTCACGCTGGCCCCGTCCGCCGCGCGCGCCCGCCTGGCCTGGCGCGCGCAGGCGCCGCAGCTCACGCTCCTCGATGTCGGTCTTCCGGACGGCAACGGCTTCGAGTTGGCCGGGGAACTGCGCGCCGCGGTGCCGCAGACCGCGATCATCTTCCTGACCGCGCACGGCAACCCGGAAGAACGCGTGCGCGGGCTGGAGCTCGGCGCCGATGATTACCTGACCAAGCCGTTCCACTTTCGCGAACTGCTGTTGCGCATCCAGAACTGCCTGAAGCGCGCCCAGGACCTGGTGGAATTACCCGGCGAGATGCGCGGCGTGGTGCGCATCGGCCGCGCGTACGTCGACTTCGAACGCTTCAGCGCCGAAGTGGCGGGCGTGAGTCACGCGCTGACGCACAAGGAGTGCGCGGTGCTGAGGCTCCTGGCCAGCCGCGTTGGCAAGGCCGTCAGCCGCGACGAAATCCTGGACAAGGCCTGGTCGGCGGATGAATTCCCGACCTCGCGCACCGTGGACAATTTCATCGTCAGGCTGCGCAAGCTCGTCGAACCCGACCCCGACGAGCCGCGTGTGATTCGCAGCATCCGTGGCGTAGGGTATCTCTTGACCGAGGTGATTCGTGAGTGAAACTCTGCTGGGCGCGGCGCTGGCGCGACGCAATACGGGCCGGCCGCCGGTGTGGTTCATGCGCCAGGCGGGGCGCTACCACAAGCACTACCAGGCGCTGCGCGCCCGCCACGATTTCATCGCGCTGTGCAAACAGCCCGAGCTGGCGACCGAAGTCACCATGGGGCCGATCGACGATTTCGGGTTCGATGCCGCAATCCTGTTCTCGGACCTGCTGTTTCCGCTCGAGGCGATGGGCATGGGCCTGCGCTACGAGCCGGGGCCGAAGCTCGCTTGGTACCTGCGCAGCACCGCCGACCTGCCGCGCTTGCGTGGTGGCGCCGCGGCCGCCAACGACATGGAATTCCAGGCCGAGGCCATCCGCATGCTGCGCCCGCGGCTCGGGCAGGAGCGGGCGCTGATCGGGTTCGTGGGCGGGCCGTTTACGCTCTACGCCTACGCGGTTGCCGGTTCGCACGAGGGCTTTACGCGCGCGGGGTTGGTGGGACTCGAGGATGGACTCTACGCCGGTTTCTGCGAACGCCTGATCGAGCTGCTGGCCGGCAACATGGTGCTGCAGGCGCAGGCTGGCGCCGATTGCGTGGCGCTGTTCGATACCGCCGCCGGCTCGCTTGACGCGGCGCAGTTCGCACGCCATGCAGTGGCGCCGCTCGCCCAGGTCGTGGCGCGCTTTCGCGCCGCCTGCCCGGACACACCGCTGATCTACTATTCACGCGACACGGGCCCCGAACACTGGCGTGCGCTCGAGCCGCTCGCCATCCAGTGCCTGGGCGTGGACTGGCGGCACGATCTGGCTGACACGCTTTGTGCGCAGACGCCGCGCTGGTGCCTGCAGGGCAATCTCGATCCGGAATGGCTGCACTTGCCGGCCGTCGACCTGGAGGCACGCGTGCGCGCGGTGTTTGCCCGGGTCCTGAAGCTGCCGGCGGCCGCGCGCGCCGCCTGGGTCTGCGGGCTCGGCCACGGCGTGCTGCAGCACACGCCGGAAGACAATGTGCGGCTGGTGCTCAGAATCCAGCGGGAGATGTTTTCATGAACGCGGCTCAGCAGACTGCGCGACTGGCGAAGTACGATGTCGCTGGGCCCCGGTACACGAGCTATCCGACCGTGCCCTACTGGGAAGACACGCCCAGCGAGGCGCAGTGGCTGGAACATGTGGGCGCGGCGCTGCGGGACAGCACCGCCGAGGGCCCGGGCGCTTCGATCTACGTGCACGTGCCGTTCTGCCGCGCGCTGTGCACCTTCTGCGGCTGCAACACGCGCGTGACGCGCACGCACACCATCATCATGCCGTACGTGCAGGCGGTGCTGACCGAGTACGCGCTGTATCGCGAACGACTTGGCATCGAGCGGCTCGAACTGGGCGAACTGCACCTGGGCGGCGGCACGCCGACCTTCCTCGACCCCGCGGAGCTCGACGCGCTGGTAGGCGGCATCCTGTCCGCCTCGCGCCTGCGGGCTGGCGCCTCGCTGTCGATCGAGGTCGACCCGCGCGTCACCACGTCCGAGCAGCTCACCGTGCTCGCGCAGCACGGGTTCCAGCGCATCAGCCTCGGCGTGCAGGATTTCGACCCGAAGGTGCAGGACATCGTCAATCGCGTGCAAAGCGTGGAACAGGTGCGCACGGTGACCGAGAGCGCGCGCGCGCTGGGCTTCAGCAGCGTCAATTTCGACCTGATCTACGGCCTGCCGTTCCAGACCCCGGATAGCATCAACATGACGATGGACGCCGTGTGCGAGCTGCGGCCCGATCGCATCGCGCTCTACGGTTACGCCCACGTACCGTGGATCAAGCCCGGACAGCGCCGCTTCACCGAGATCGATCTGCCCGAGGGCCGGCCCAAACGCGAGCTCTACGAGCGCGGCCGCGAGCGGCTCGAAGCCGCCGGCTACCGGGAAATCGGCCTGGATCATTTCGCGTTGTCCACCGACAGCCTGTGGCAGGCGTCGCGCGCCGGCACCATGCACCGCAATTTCATGGGCTATACCGACGCCTTCACGCGGCCGCTGCTGGGCCTGGGCGTCTCGGCCATCGGCGACGCGGTCGATGCCTTCGTGCAGAATGAAAAGGACCTGCAGCAGTACCATGAGCGCATCGCGAGGCGCGAGCTGCCGATCCACCGCGGCCACGTGCTCGACGCCGAGGACCAGGTGCTGCGCCGGCACATCCTGAACCTGATGACGCGCATGGAGACGAGTTGGGTGGGTGCCGACGCCACGCCGTTTCTCGACAATGTGACCGCGCGGCTCGCCGAGTTCGAGGCCGATGGCCTGGTCGAGCTCGAGGGGCAGGGTTGCCGCGTCACCGAGGCGGGCAGGGGGTTCCTGCGCAATATCTGCATGGCATTCGACGCGCGGCTCGCGCGCCGGAGCCCGGACCGGCAGTTGTTCAGCCTGACGGCTTGACGATCGCCATGATCAGGATGGGCACGACCAGCAGCAGCGCGCCTTCGTTGAAGAAACGCAGCACCAGTCCGCTGGGAAGCAAGGCGCCGGCGCGCATCCGTTGCACGAACTGGCGGCAGGCCAGGTGATAGCCGATCAGGCCCATGACCAGCAGCAGCTTGATCTGCAGCCAGGTACCCGAATAGCCGTACGCCTGCCACAGCCAGACCCCCAGGCTCATCGCCACCAGCGACATCAGCGTCATGAAGCCGTAGAGGCGACCCGCCATGGTGACCAGGCGTCGCACGTCTTCACCGGCAGCGCGCCCTTCAGCGTAGTGCACAAAAATACGCGGCAGGTAGAAGATGCCGGTGAGCCAGGCCATGACGCCCAGCACGTGAAAGCACTTGATCCAGAGCATGGGGTTCTCCGCGCCCGCGGCCGGCGCTGCTAGACTGCGATCAGAGTGAATTCTACCAAGAATATCCCCACACCGGCCTGGTGGCTGCGCGCGCTCGGGCGAGTGCCACTGCCGGTGATGTACACGCTCGCCGGGCTGCTCGCGTTCCTGATGCGCGACCTGCTGCGCTACCGGGTGGCGGTGGTGCGCGAGAACCTGCGCAGCGCGCTCCCGGAACTCGACGCGGCGGCGCGGCAGCGCGTGCTGCGGCGCCACTATGACTCGCTCGCGACTGTGCTCTTCGAGTTGCCGCGTGTGGCGGTCATGCCAGCCGCGGAGTTGCGCGCGCGCATGACGCTGCCGGACATGCCGCTGCTGCACGCCGAGCTGGCGCGCGGCCATCCGGTGCTGGTGCTCGCTGCGCACCAGGGCAACTGGGAGTGGCTGCTGCAGGCACTGTCGCTCGATATGGGAGCGCCGTTCCTGGCCGCCTACAAGCCGCCCCATAGTGAGCGCGCCGATCGCATGATGCTCTCGCTGCGCAGTCGCTTTGGCGTGCGCATGGTGCCGGGCAAGCGCCTGCTGCGCGAAGTGCTGCGACGGCGCGGCACGGGCCACGCCATCGGCATGGTCGCCGATCAGGTGCCCACCTCGAGCCCGGGCCGTGTCTGGCTGCGTTTCCTCGGGCGCGATACCGCGTTTTTCCCAGGGCCTGCCGAAATCGCGCGCGCCGGCGCCTACAGCGTGTATTTCCTGGCCCTGCGGCGCTTGCGCCGCGGCCACTACGAAACGCGCTTCGAGCTGCTCGCCGCCGCCGGCGAGAACTTCGACGTGCCGACCCTCACCGCCCGCTACGCCGCGCGAGTCGAGGCGCTGGTGCGCGCAAGCCCGGAGGATTGGGCCTGGACGCACCGGCGCTGGAAACTGGAGCCGCCGCCGGCCGTCACCACGGCGAAATAATCAGAACCGCACGATGGCCGAGCCCAGGCCATCGAACCAGGCCGTGACCGATTGTTCCACCGTGACGGTGTGCACGCCGTTCCAGCTGCCGGTGGTGACGATCTCGCCGGCGCGCAGGCCCTGCCCGAACTGCGAGAGGTGATTGGCGAGCCAGACCACCGGCTTGAGCGGGTCACCCAGCGGATGACCGCCGCGCGCCTGGTGCACCGGTTTGCCGTCCACCCGCACTTCCAGTGGCAATTGCGCCAGCTCGAGCGATCGCCAGCCCGGGCATGAGGGCCCGACGATCAGCATTTCATTCATGAAAGAGTCCGCGACCTGCTCGAGCCGCGAGACCGCCTCATTGTCGAGGTAACGGCTGACCACGATCTCGATGGCGGCATGGGCGCTGGCCAGTGCGCCGATGACCGTCTCGCGTTCATAGTGGGCACCGGGCCCGAGCGGCGGCAGGTCCTTGTCCAGCCGGAACGCGATCTCGGGTTCGATGCCAAATTGCGAGTTATTCTGCGTGGGTATGCGCGTCGGCACCAGGTATGCGGGCGCATCACGTACCGCGCTGGCGGCGAGCGGCGCACAGATGCCGTTCTCGGCATCGAACAGCGAGGCCTTCCAGCCGGCAATGCTGGTGTTGAGTTCACGCAGCAGTGCGTACTGGATCGCGTAGGCCTGCGCCAGCGTCTGCGGCGCGAGCGCCGCGGGCAACGCGGCCAGCCGCGGTCCGCCACGGCGCACCGCGAGCAGTAGGCGCGCCGCTTCGGCCGCGCTGGGTGTCGAGGTTTCCTGCATCTACTTGCCGCTCCGCTCGCCGCGCGTTTCGATCAGTCGCGCCAAGTCCGCAATGCTGGGGTGATCGAAGATATCCGTAACGTCGATGAGTCCGGGCCAGCGCTGCTCGATGCGTTCCTGTATGCCGACGAGTTTCAGCGAGCTCACGCCGACGTCGAACAGGCTGTCATTGGGGCCGATGCGCCGGCCGTCGAGCGCACTATCGCAGATTTTCTGGAGCTCGGCCTCGACCGTGCTGGCGCCGTCGAGCAGCACGCCATGCTGCGCCGCCAGTGCGCGCAGTGCCGCCAGGCCGGCATCGTTGGCGCCCTCCAGATACTCCGCTTCGAGCAGGTGTCGCTGCACTTTGCCGCTGGTAGTCTTGGGAATACGGCGCACCGGCACCACGGCGTCGACTTCGAGCCCGGCGTGCTCCCCGATGCGCCGCGCCACGCGCTGCGCCAGCGGCAGGAATTCCGCCAGTTCACCGCGGTTCAGTACGAACACCACCAGCTGGTCGCTTTCCGCGCCGGGCGCGCGCACGCCGCTGACCACGATCTTGCCCAGGTCGATCCCCGGCACCTCGAGCGCCACCGCCTCCAGGTCGTGCGGGTAGTAGTTCTGGCCGTTGACGAACAGGATCTCCTTGTGGCGGCCCGTGATGTAGAGCTCGCCGTCATGGATGGCGCCCAGGTCGCCGGTGCGCAGCCACCCGTCGGCGGTGTGCACGGCGGCGTTCGCCTCGGGCGCGTCGAGATAACCGGCCGTGACATTGGTGCCGCGAATCTGGATGTGGCCGACATGCTCGTGCGCCAGTGGCAGGTCGTCGTCGCCGGCGATTCGCAATTCGCAATAGGGAATCGCACTGCCCACCGCCACCAGCGTCAGCGCGCGGCGGTCGCCCGGTGCGACGATGGCGACGCGCTGACCCGGATTGAGCTGGTGACGGTCGAAGTGACTGGCGTGATAGGCCGCGCCCAGTGGCGGAAAACTCACCGCCACGCTCGCTTCTGCGAGGCCGTAGACGGGAAACATTGCGTTGCGCGCCAGCTGTGCTGGTGCACAGCGATTCATGAACTCATCGCACAGCGCGAGGCTGATCGGTTCGGCGCCGTTGAAGATCAGCCGCACGCTGCGCAGATCCAGGCTATCGAGTGGACGCTCGCCGAGCACCTTGAGGTAGTGCCGGTAACCGAAATTCGGCGAGCATAGCAGCGTCGCGCGGATGCGCGCGGCGAGCTGCAGCCAGAGCACGGGTCGGCGCACGAACAGCTCGGTGGCCATCTGGTGCATGTTCACGCGGTTGGCGAGCAGGAAGATGTGGAAGCCAATCAGCCCCATGTCATGGGTGAGCGGCATCCACGACAGGCTCACGTCCTGGTCGGTGTAGTGGACCGCCTCGGTGACACCGCGCATGTTGGCAATCAGGTTGGCGTGCGTCAGCACCACGCCCTTGGGCGAGCTGGTCGAGCCCGAGGAATACTGCACGAATGCCGGATCTTCCGGCCGCGCCGCATGGATCCTGCCGGCGCGGGACACTGCCACCAGGTCATCGGTTACGAAGGCGCGCTGCGCGAGCTGCTGGTAGGCCGCCTGTTGCTGGTGTTCATCCGCGAAATTGCGAATGCGCTCGAGTAAACGGCGTTCGGTGTACAGGAACGGCTTACCCAGCTGCGCAGCGATGCGCAGGAGCTTGTGGCGATGCTCGTCGCTGATGCCGGGAGCGACCGGCACCGGAACGATGCCGCCCAGGATCCCGGCCCAGAAAGCGTCGATGAAGGCTTCGTTGTTCGCCAGGAACAGCAGCAGGCGGTCGCCGGGCCGGGCGCCCAGCTGCTGCAGGTGGTGCAGGATGCCGAGCGCCCGCTCGTAGAGCTCGCCATAGGGCACCACGCGCTGCTCGGTCTCGCCCTCGTGATAGGTGATGGAGCGGTCGGCGCCGCGGTTGGACTGCAGCAGCTCACTCAGCGTGGTGGCATTCATGCGGGGCGGTGGCGGTTGACGCTGCGGGGCAAACCAAGGATTGTTGGCGGATGAACCAGGTCATTCTAGCTTACTCACGCCTCCCCCGGCAGTTGGCGGCGCCGCTGCGGGCGCGCTGGCGCGCGCGCCTTGGCGCAGGCCGAGCTCTGCGCCTGAGTGCCGACGCGCGCGCGCAGTCGCGGACTATCGTGGGAGTGGCTCTGGCCTGCCGTCTGCTGAGCGCTGTGGCCGGACGGACTGTCGCACCTGCCGAACTGCGCTACTCGGCGCGTGGCCAGCCGCATGCACCGGGGCTGCCGCAATTCAGCATTGCCCACGAGGGTCCGTGGATCCTGTGCGCGCTGGCGAGCGCGGGAGCCGTCGGCGTGGATCTCGAGCCGCTGGTGACCGCGGAGCAGCTGCCGCGCTGGACTCACGTGTTCGATGCGGCGGAGCGTTCGGCTGCGCGCACGCCGCGAGCCGCGCTGGGCATCTGGGCCGCCAAGGAAGCCGCGCTAAAGGCGGCGGGGGCTACGCTCGCGCAAGTCGCGCAGGTCCGGGTTCGCGGCCGGCGCGTTGATTTTCTCGGCCGGCGCTGGCACTGCCGCACGCCGCGCATCGCGCCGCGCGTGATCGTGCGGCTGATCACGGCGCTGCCGGTTACGAGTTTGCGCCTGCGCCCGACATCACTCGCCCGGGCGCTGGCGTCATGACGGGTTCAGCAGCACCGGGTCCCGGGGACGGTGGCCTGCGCGGTGGCCTGTACGGCCAGGTTTCGATTTCCGGTCAGCGCCTGAGTTTCATGCGCCGTCAGCTATACCGGGTGGCCGCACCGTTCGTGGCCGCCCTGGTGCGTCTGTGGTGGCGCAGCTGCCGCGTAACGGTCGTGACCGGCGGCGCGCACCTGGACGCGGTGCTGGCCCGCTACCCCTCGTGCCTGCCGGTCTACTGGCATCAGCACCATCTCTTCTGCGCATGGTATCTGCTGTCGCAGCAGGGGCAGCGGCCGCTGCGTACCGGTTTCCTGATCAGTCCGTCGCGCGACGGTGAACTCGGGGCCATGATCATGCGGCGGCTCGGCGGTCACGTGGTGCGCGGCTCATCGACGCGCACCGGCGCACTCGCCATGAAAGAGGTTTTCCAGGCCTTGATGCGCGAGCAGGTGTCGCCGGTGCTGAACCCCGACGGCCCGCGCGGCCCGCGCTTCAGATGCAAGCCCGGAGCCGTGCTGTTGGCGCAGATGTCTGGCCGACCGCTGCTGCCACTGGGCTATGCGGCCTCGCGCGCCTGGCTGGTGCATTGGGACAAGTTCGTGCTGCCGTGGCCGGGGGCACGCATTGCCATTGCCGTCGGTGAGCCGCTCGAGGTGCCGCGTGGTACGGATGCGGCGGGCGTGGAGCGAATCCAGAAGGAACTCGAGGCGCGTTTGCACGCCATTTTCAGGGCGGCGCGGGCCGCTCTGGAGGCCAAACCCACCAGACAATAGCCAGCAGCGGCGAGCACTTAGTTTGCCTTCCTGCGGCAGTGTGGGAGAATCTGGTTCTGATGAGCAAGCCGCCGCCCGCCCACGGTCACGATCACACGGCCTCGGATGTGCTTGCGCCGCAGTTCTGGACCGGCCGCGTCGAGCGGCCGGCGCCCGGGCTCGATGTGGCCTGCACCAAAATCGCGGTCGACTTCCAGAACCTGCGGCGCGCCACGGCGGATGAGTCGATCCACCAGTGCCTCGTCATCCTGCGCGAAGCCACCTCGGCCGACGGCGCGTTCAGCGCCTTCTTCGATGCCACCGGGTCGCACATCGAGTCGGTGATGGTGGCCGGCGGGTCGTTCGCGCAAGTGCACCCGGAAGCGCTGCGCGGTATACCGCTCAATCGCCTGCCCTATATCGCCGGCCGCACCGAACACCTGCGCACCTCGGAGTTCCGCGACACCGCGGCACCGCGGCGCGATCAGGCCAACGACGCCGGGCTGCTTGCCGAACTGTCGGTCGGCGCGGCACTCATGGTCGCGTTCCGCATCCGCGGCAAGCCCGCGGGCCTGCTGGGGCTGGTGTTCGGCCTGCCGCGCGCCAGTTTCGATGTAAACCTGCAACTGCTGCTCAAGCTCCTGGGCAGCAGCCTCGCGGCCGGGCTCGAGCGGGTGCGCCTCGCCATCACGCTCGAGCGGCTCGAGGGACGCAGCGAGCTGGGTGAACTTGCGGCCAACGACGGGCTGTGGGATTTCGACGTCGAGGCCGGAGAAACCTACTTCTCGCCGCGCTGGCGCACCATGCTCGGCTACGACACCGTCGAACTGCAGCGCAACTTCGACTGGCGCACCCTGGTGCACCCGGAAGACTCGCTGCGCGTGCAGAACGCGATCCGCGACCACGTCGCCGGCAAGACCCCGATGTTCGAAAGCGTCCACCGCATGCATCACCGCAGCGGCGAGTGGCGCTGGGTCTCGAGCCGCGCCAAGGCCACGGTTGACCCGCACGGGCGCCTGCTGCGCCTGGTCGGTGTCGAACTCGACATCACCGAGCGCAAGATCTACGAGGAGGCGCTGTTCCGCGAGAAGGAGAGCGCGCAGATCACGCTGCAGTCGATCGGCGACGGCGTGGTGACTACCAACGCCGCGTCCGTCATCGACTACATCAATCCGGTGGCCGAGGACCTTACCGGCTGGCGGCTCGAAGACGCGATGGGCAAGCCCGTCGAGGAGATCTTCCGCGCCTTCCACGAAGAGACCTGCGAGCCACTGGAGAACCCGTTGACGGTGGCGATCCGCCGTGCCCGCGCCATCAAGTCGGTGCGGCCGATGCTGCTGATCCGGCGCGACGGCAACGAACTGTACGTCGACAGCACCGCGGCGCCGATCCGCGACGGCGCCGGACGCACCGCGGGCGGTGTACTGGTGTTTCACGACGTCAGCGAGTCGCGCGAGCTCAACCGACGGCTCAGCTACCATGCCAGCCACGATCTGCTCACGGGCCTCGTCAACCGCCGCGAGTTCGAGAATCGCCTGGAGCGGGCGCTCAAGAGTGCCAAAGCGCGCGAATCCTCGTACGCGCTGTGTTACCTCGACATCGACCAGTTCAAGATCGTCAACGACAGCTGCGGCCACAGCGCCGGCGATGCGCTGCTCGGCCAGGTGGGCGCGCTGTTGAAATCTAAGGTGCGCTGGCGCGACACGCTCTCGCGCTTAGGTGGCGATGAATTCGGCATCCTGCTCGAGAGCTGCTCGCTGGATGAGGCCATGCGCATGGCCGAAACGCTCCGCGAGGCGGTGCGTAATTTCCGCTTCAACTGGGAAGAGCGCGTGTTTCGCCTCGGCGCCAGCATCGGCGTAGTGCCGCTGACCGCCGAAA
Organism: Gammaproteobacteria bacterium; assembly: GCA_043751915.1. Taxonomy (GTDB): domain Bacteria; phylum Pseudomonadota; class Gammaproteobacteria; order Steroidobacterales; family Steroidobacteraceae; genus FEN-1191. The sequence continues at coordinate 25,870 of JAYUZI010000216.1, forward strand.
GCGAGGACGTGGCCTCGATCATCTCCGCGGCCGACAGCGCCTGCCAGTCGGCCAAGGAGCAGGGTCGCAACCGCGTTCACAGCTTCGCCGACAATGACATCGAACTCATGCGCCGCCGTCGCGAGATGCAGTGGGCCGCGCGCATCAACGCCGCGCTCGAAGAAGGCCGCTTCGAGTTGTTCCGCATGACGATCCTGCCGCTGCAGAAGCCCGTGACCGGCGCGCACTACGAACTGCTGTTGCGGATGCGCGATGAGTCCGGCCGCATTATTTCGCCGGATAATTTCATTGTCGCGGCGGAACGCTACGGCATCACGCCCAACATCGATCGCTGGGTGATCGAGAATGCCTTTCGTTGGCTGGTGTCCGAGGCCGACGAGCGCGCGCGCCTAGCGCTGTGTTCGATCAACCTCTCGGGCCAGAGCCTGGGGGACGATAAGTTTCTACCGTTCGTCATCGATCAGTTTCAGAAGAGCGGGATCGATGCCAGCAAGATCTGCTTTGAGATTACCGAGACCGCAGCGGTGGCGAGTTTTTCGCAGGCCAACCGCTTCATCCAGGCGCTCAAGGAACTGGGCTGCAAGTTTGCGCTCGACGATTTCGGCACCGGCCTGTCGTCGTTCGGGTACCTCAAACACTTCCCGGTGGATTTTCTCAAGATCGACGGCAGCTTCGTGCGCGAGATCCTGCACGACCCGATCGATCGCGAGATGGTGCGCTCGATCAATGAAATCGGGCACCTGACCGGCAAGCAGACGATTGCCGAATTTGCCGAGAGCACGGACATCATCAACATGCTTCGCACGATCGGGGTCGATTATGCGCAGGGCTACGGCATATCCCAGCCGCAGCGGATTCTGAAGGCGGCGAGCGGCCTTTAGGCTGCCTTCAGGACGATCGCATGCACCCCGCTGCGACCCAATTGCAGATATTGAATGCAGGCCGGCGCAGAATCGCGATTTAATTGCGGTTGGGTCGCTGCTGGATTAATTTGTGCTCTCGCTGGCCGGCTTGTGGGAGCTAACTATGAAGGGTTCATCAACGTCCTGGCGACGTACACAATCATTGCTGGGGATAGTTGGCCTCGACGGCAGCGGGTTCCTGCAACGCTGAATTTGGGGCGATCGACTAGGGCCTGTTAACACTATCGGAGTCCTTCGACAACCAAGGCAAAGCACAGAAAGGCCATGAACATCACGTCGAGCGTGTCGAAACGACTGAAGATGCGGCAAAAGCCCTTGAGTCTGCGAAATAGCCGTTCGATCTCGTTACGTCGGCGATACCAGGCTTTGCTGTAGGACCAAGGATTTACACGCGTGGAGAGCGGCGGAACAACGGGAATGAAGCCTAGATCGAGCGCCAGTTGGCGCGTTTCATTGCCTTCGTATGCCCGCTCCATC
>JAYUZI010000217.1:0-14623 GCA_043751915.1 Gammaproteobacteria bacterium
CGGCATTATAGCTCCATCGTCTGGGCCCAGATCGCACTCACGGCGGCGCGCTCAGCGGCGAACTCGCTCTCAGGCAGCACCGCGTTCAAGCCGGCGATGGCCCGATGGTGGCTGCGCTCGCGAAACTTGCGGTAGGCGCCCGTCAGCACATCCACCGTGGCCTGCGGCACCAGCGCCGCCGAGGCCACCGACTCGAGTTCGCGGATCGTATCGGCAAACCAGGCAACGGGTGGGTACTCGCCCGCCCAGTGCAGCGCCCAGTATTGCGCCAGGAATTCAATATCGGCAATGCCGCCCGGATCCTGCTTGAGATCGATCTCGCCTGGCTTCGCCGCGGACAACTCCTCACGCATGCGGCCACGCATGCGCCGCACTTCCTCGCGCAGCGTATCGCGGCGCACGCATTGCTCGAGCACGCGCGCGCGGAGCGCGGCGAAGCGCTCGCGCAAACCCTCATCGCCGCTCACCGCGCGGGCGTGCAGCAGCGCCTGGTGCTCCCAGGTCCAGGCCTCGCCGCGCTGGTACTCCTCGAAGGATTCGATGTTGGTGATCAGCATGCCGCCCTTGCCGCTTGGCCGCAGCCGCATGTCGACCTCATAGAGCCGGCCGGCGGCCGAATGCATCGTCAGCGTGTGCACCATGCGCTGCACGAAGCGCACGAAGAATACCTGGTTGTCGACGCTGCGGGCGCCCTCGGTGTGCTGTTCGGCGCCGCTCGAATCATGCAGGAAAACCACATCCAGGTCGGAGCTGTAACCGAGCTCCATGCCGCCCAGCTTCCCGTAGCCCACGGCGCACAAGCGCACGGCACGCCGCGCCGCGCCCTCGCCGCACATCGGCGTCCCGTATTGCGCGGTCACGAAATCCCAGCTCAGCGCCAGAGTCTCCCCGATGATCAGCTCGGCGATTTCGGTCAGCCGGTCACTGACCACCATGAGCGGGAGCCCCCGCACCAGATCAGCGACGCCGACCCGGAACAGCGCGGCGCGCTGGAAATGGCGCAACTGCGCCACCAGTTGCTCTTCGTCACCGGGCTCGACATCCGCCAGGCGCGCGGCGAGTTCGGCTGCCAGTTCAGCGCGCGCGGGGAGCTGCTCGAACAACCGCTCATCGATGAGTTCATCGAGCAACAACGGCCAGGCGGCAATCTGCGCGGTCAGGAAATCGCCGTGCGTGGCCAGTTCGATCAAGCGCCGGCGCGCGATACTGTTTTCGAGCAGCAGCGCAAAATAGGCCGAACGCGTGCCGATCGCTTCGCAGACATGCAGGAGGCGACGCAGCACCGCGAGCGCATCCGGGAGCGGCGCCAGCTCGGCGAGCACTTGCCCGAGCAGCGCCTGGAGCCGCCGTCGCCCCGGCTCATTGAGGCGTCGCTCCCAGGCCGAACCCTGCAGGTCCTGGAGCAATTGGGCCGCGGCGGTAGCGTCCCCGGCGGACAGCCCGAGTTCTGACAGCCACGCGTTGAGCGCCGGCCGCGCGTCTTCGCCTTCCCGCCGGCTCGCGAGCGGGGCCGGCCGCGGCCCGTCGCGGCCGTCAGCCTGCACCAGTTCCGCAAAATGATGGGCCACGCGCTGGCGGTGCACGGCGAGCGCCGATGCCAGTTCGTCCCAGGAGTCGCAGTTCATCGCAGCCGCTATGCGCGCACAGGAGCGCGGCTCGGTGGGCAGTGAATGCGTTTGCTGGTCGCCGACCATCTGCAGGCGGTTTTCCAGGCGCCGCAGGAATTCATAAGCGGCGCCGAGCTCGGCGGTCACGGCGGCGGGCAGCAGCCGCGCCCCGGCCAGCAGCGGGAGCGTACGCAGGAGCGAGGCGCTCTGGAGCCGTCGCTCGCTGCCGCCGCGAATCAACTGGAGCGATTGCACGATGAATTCAATCTCGCGGATGCCGCCGGGCCCGAGCTTGATGTTGTCGCGCAGATCGCGCCGCTCCACCTCCCGCTCGACCAGCGCCTTCATCTCACGGAGCGATTCGAAGACACCAAAATCCAGGTAGCGGCGGTAGACGAAGGGCTGCACGCTGCCGCGAAACACGGCTTCGTACAATGCCGCGCCGGTCACGGCGCGCGCCTTGACCCAGGCGTAACGCTCCCAGTCTCGCCCCTGCTGCTCCAGGTAATCCTCGAACGCGGCGCTGCTGGCGAGCAGCGGACCGCTGGCGCCGAACGGGCGCAGCCGCATGTCGACGCGGAACGCGCGCCCCTCTGCGGTCGGCGCATCGAGGTAGCGAATCAGGCGCTGCCCGAGGCGCAGGAAGAATTCCTCGTGCGCCAGCGGTTGCGGGCCGAGCGTCTCGCCGTGCGCGTCGAAGAGGAAAATCAGATCCACATCGGACGAGAAGTTCAGCTCCTGCCCGCCAAGCTTCCCCATCGCGATCACGATCAGGCGCTGGGCCGCCGCGCTGGCTGCGGCGGGTGCGCCGTGCCGATCACACAATTGAGCCCAGGCAAACTCCTGCGCGGCGACGATCGCCGTGTCGGCGGCGTTGCTGAGATCCAGCAGTGTTTCCGGGAGCGTTGCCCACCCGGCCAGGTCGCGCCACGCGATGCGCGTCAATTCGGCAGCCCGCCAGCGGCGCAGGCCGGCCATGAACTGCGCTTCCTCGCCGCCCTCGATCAGCGGCAGCGGGAGCGGCGTCGCACAGCGATTCGCGCCCTGCACGATGAGTGAGGGCAACAACTGCTCATCGCGCACCAGTGCGTCGAGCACGAAATCACTCGCCGCCAACACCTGCTTCGCCGCCGGCAGGAACGATGTCGGTGCGCGCTTGAGCAGCGCAGCCGTGGCCGGCGCCCGCTCCTCGAGTGAGGCGATCGCCTGCGCTGCGGATTCCGGTGCCCGTGTCATCGCCCAATTCTATGGAGCCGCGCGGCCGTGTCGCGGGCAAAAAAGAGCCCCGCAAGCGGGGCTCTGAGGTATTGCGCGGAAACGGGGGGTCTTGTTCCGCGACTTACAGGCGGTGCCGAACTTGCGTCCTGCGCCACCCATGGGCCACATGATACGGCATTGAATTGGTTTGTAAAGTGAACTATTTTTGAACTTTTCCGAGGGTCCATTACGGACCAGGCCAGCATTCAAACACCATATCTTTCAATATGTTATGACGCACCAGGCCGGTGCGACCCCGCACCATTATTTCTCGGCGGCATAGATAGCCGTGCGTGCGGGCGCGGCCGACCCGACCGCGCCCCGATACATCCCCGGGCTGTTCATCGCGAAGGCCACCCGACCGCGCGCATCGATCGCGATCAGGCCGCCCTCGCCGCCCAGCTTGGCAATGTCCTTGATCGTGTTGTTCGCCGCCGCCTGCACGCCCTCGCGGTGCCAGGCGATGCGATCACGCAGCTGCCGGGCCGCCGCAGCGCGGATGAAAAACTCGCCGGTGCCGGTGGCCGACACGGCGCATTTTCCGTCTTCGGCATAAGTGCCGGCGCCGATCAGCGGCGAATCACCGACCCGGCCCCAATGCATGCCCGTAGTTCCGCCGGTCGAGGTCGCCGCGGCCAGATGCCCCGCCTGATCGAGCGCCACCGCCCCCACCGTGCCGTAGGCGTGGGTGCGATCGAGCGCCGTCGTGCGCTTGTCGCGCCAGCGCTGGAATTGCTCCCAGCGCTCCTCGGTGCGGAAATAACCTGGCTCCACTTGTTCGAGCCCCTGCTGCAGCGAGAAAGCGTCGGCCCCGGCGCCGCTCAGCAGCACATGCGGCGATTTCTCCATCACCGCGCGCGCCAGGCTCACCGGATTCCGGCTGCGCGTCACGCCGGCGACCGCCCCCGCCGCGCGCGTACGGCCATCCATGATCGAGGCATCGAGCTCATGGCGGCTCTCCGCCGAGTACACCGCGCCCCTGCCGGCGTTGAACAACGGATCGTCTTCGAGCAGGCGCACTGCGGCTTCGACCGCATCGAGGCTCGTGCCGCCACCGCGCAGGATGCGCGCACCGGCTTCTAGCGCCGCGTTCAGGCCGGCGCGATAGGCGGCATCCGCCTCGGCAGTGAGGCTGCCCGGCTCGATCACGCCGGCACCGCCATGGATCGCCAGCCGCCAGGTTTTGGCGGTGCGTGCGGGCCGGACCGGTGGAGCGACGCGTAAATTCGACTTCATGTCGTGATTCTAATCAATCACGCCAGGCAGCCGCACCGGGGTATGGTGTTCAGCGCGGTAGGGGGACCTTTGGCATTAACGGCCAGTTGACGTCGCCAGCGGCGATGTTGCCGTCCCGATCCTGGTCCCAGAGCGTCTTGGCGAAGGCGTTGTTGTTCAGGTAGAGCCGCTCGCGCACGACGGCCCACTGCTGCGGATCGCCATCGGCCGTCGTGCCGCGCGAGACGGCAAAGGCGCAGTAGCCGCCGTACTGCGGGGCATAGCGCTCCGGGTTGGCCGCAAAGGCCGCCTGGTGCTCGCGGCTGGCGAAGCGCCATTCGGCCCCGCCCCACCGCTCCACGAACTCGGCACTGCCCTCGATGGGTCGCTGATCGCTGAAATAGGCCACGGGATCGTACCCATGGGCGCCGAGACCCTGCGGAGCGTGCACAACCGGAATCGGTTTGCTGACCTTGATGATGCCAGGTCGGGCGGCGCAGGCGCTCAACAGCACAACGAAGATCAGGCCCAATACGATTCTGGCAAGCATGGACATGTGTGTTTACTCCTAATCCAGTCGTCGTCGATAGCAAAGGATGGCCAGCATTCCCGCGAGCAGCGCGAACAGCGCGACGGGCCACATCTCAATGACCACTTCGCAAGCGCCCGTGCCGCGCAGCAAGACGCCGCGCGCCGCGCGCACGTAGTGGGTGAGCGGCAGGACGTTGCCGATGGTGCGCGCCCACCCGGGCATCCCCTCGAACGGGAACATGAAGCCCGACAGCAGCATTGAGGGCAGGTAGAAGAACACCGCGCCCTGGACCGCCTGCAGTTGATTCTCGGCGATGGCCGAGAGCGCGAAACCCAGCGCCAGGTGCGCAGCCGCCAGCAGCACGGTCGCTCCGAGCAACGCGAGCAGATCACCGCGCAACGGCAGCTGCAGCAAACCGTGGGCCACAGCGATGACCGCCGCGGCCTGCAGCACGCCGAGCACCAGATAGGGCGTCAATTTGCCGAGCAGCGCATCGAGCGCGGTGACCGGCGTGGCGAGCAAACTGGTCCAGCTGCCCTGCTCCCGCTCCTTGACCAGCGTCAGCGCGCCGAGCATCAACATCGTGATCATGACGACGACGCCCGCGAGACCGGGCGCGATGCCCCAGGCGCTGCGTTGCTCCGGATTGTAGAGCCACTCAACGACCACACGCGGCGCCGCCGCACCAAGCAGGGTTTCACCTGCAGCGTGCACCACGGCGGATTGCAGTGCCAGGAGCGCCGGGCGCACGGCGCTCGGGTCACTGGCGTCCGCGACGATATGCAGTTCGGGCGCTGCCGCGGCGCTCGCCGCGCGCCACTCGATGCCGAGCAGCGCGCTGCCATCGGCCACGCGTTGCGCCGCCTCGCCGGCGCTCAAGCCATCGCCGACCAGGCTGAAGTAACCCGAAGTCGCGATGCTGCGGCCCAGCCAGTCGCCGCTCGGGTCGCCTGCGGGCAGCTGGCGCGCGACGGCCAGCGTGATATCGCGCGGGTCGGGGTTGACCGCGTAGCCGAACAGCACCATCTGCAGCGCTGGGACCACCAGGATCAGCGACAGCGAGGTGCGGTCGCGCAGCAGCCGCAGTACCTCGACGCGCGCTACCGCGATGATTCGCTGCAGCCGCTGCACGATGCCGGACGCGCGCGTCATGCCGCCACCGCGCGGCGCCGCAGCAGCGCCAGCGTCACATCTTCCAGACTCGGCGCGCTACTCATGGCGTGATGGCCCCAGCGTTCGATCAAATCCGTGACGCGTTGCTGCGCGTTCGAATCCATGACCAGCCGCAAGCCGTTGCTGTGCGCGTAGCAGGCGAGTACGCCTGGTTGCGCCGACAGCGCATCGGCCAACTCCGCCGCAGCGCTGCCCGTGACGGCCAGCACCGCGACTTCTGCTGCTGCGATGATCTGTTCGGCCGAGCCGGATGCCAACCGCCAGCCTTCGGACAGGAGCGTCAATTGCGCGCAGCGCTCCGCCTCGGCCAGATCGTGCGTGCTCAGCACCACGCCCACGCCACCGCGCGCCAGCACGGTGATCCGATCCCAGACCTGGTGGCGATTTTCGACATCCAGGCCGGCCGTCGGCTCATCCAGCAACAGCAATTGCGGATTGTGAATCACCGCGCCCGCGAGCTGCAGCAAGCGCGCCCAGCCTCCCGACAAACGATCGGCCCGTGTGTCCGCAAAGCGCAGCAGGCCGTAGGCGCGCAGCAACTGCTCGACCGCTGCGGCCGGTCGGGGCACCGAAAACACCGCGGCGCGAAACCGCAGGTTTTCCCGTGCTGTCAGGCTCGGATAGAGCGACGCGCCCTGCGGCATGTACCCGGCCCGCTCGCGGATCCGGCGTGGCGCGCGCAGCAGATCAAAGCCCAGCACGGCCCCGTGGCCGCTATCGGGCGGCAGCAAGCCCATCAGCATGCGCAGTGTGGTGGTCTTGCCGCCACCGTTGGCGCCGACCAGGCCGACGATCTCGCCGGCCTGCACGGTGAGCGAAACATCGTTGACCACCTCGCGCCCGGCGAAGCGCTTGCCGATGCCCTGTACCCCGAGCAGGATTTCAGCCGTGGACATAGAGAAAGCCGCCGTACATGTACTGAGTCGCTTCGGCGCCCAACGCAAGTACGCGCTCGCCACGGACCAGCTGCGGACGCAACTGCGCCAGTGCCAGCCAGATGGCCGCTGATCCCGTGTTGCCGCATTGATCGGCGTTGACGAAGATCCGTTCCGGCGCGAGCCCCAGGTAGGGCGCCAGCTGCACGCCAATGCGCCCGCTCACCTGATGCGGGATGACGCGATCGACTTGCCCGGTTTCGATGCCCATTGAACGCACGGCGGCAAGCCCGAGCGCGAACAGTTCCGCTCCGCCCGCCTTGACTGCGGTGTAGTCGTGCGTGTACTCGGCGGTGTTGCGTTGCCGTAGCTCGACATCCGAACCACCCGCTGCCAGGGAGAAACCAGCTCGCCGCCCGTTACCCTGCTGCCCGAAGTAGACATGCGAGATGCTTCCGGTGGACGCTCGCCCCTCGCTGGCGACGATACAGGCCGCGGCGCCATCACCCATCTGCAGCAGGTTCACCAGCTGCCCGTGATCCTCGGCAACGCGGGCTGGATCGAAGTACACCGAACCCGTCTCGGAACCGACGATGGCCACCGGTCCGCAATCAACCGAGGCGAGCAGCCCGCGCGCGGCAATCAGTGCGTTCGCAAATCCCGTACAGGCCTGCCGCAGTTCCATATGCGGGCCGGAGTAGCCCAGGAGGCTCGCCACCGCGGCGATGTTGGGCGGCAACGCCTGTCCCGGACTGCTCGTGTGACCGATGAGGTAGCCAAGGTCCGATGCTTGCAGGCCGGCCTCGCGCAGCGCGGCCTGCACAGCACGCGCCGCCAGGGCCGCGTTGCTGTCGCCGGGACGCGGGCGCTCGTGCCGGAGCTTGAGATCGCGGCACACGTGGCGCGCGTGCACGCCCAGCCGGCGCCCAAGTGCACGGGCCATGCGCGTGACATCGACGTCGCAATGCCTGCTGACCCGCTCCAGCAGAGCCTCGGTACTCAGCGCTTCGCCGGGCAACGCGTGGCCCATGCCGAGCACGGCGCAGGCGCCCGGATCGCGCCAGATTTTCCCTGCGGCCGTGGCCTGCGCGTCCATGCCTACAACGCGCGCGGCACAAGGCGCAGTCGTTGCAGCAGCCGATTCGCATCGACCCCCAGCGCCTCGAGCGCGGTGCCGCGCAGCGCCATGAGCGAGGCCAACTGGGTCCGCGTCTCGAAGGCGATCGCGCGCGACTGGCGCTTGTTCAGCAGCAATCGCGTGTAGCGGCGCGAAACCCGGACATGCCGGGCCTCGTCGCGATGAATGTGCGACATCAGGCCGCCGACCGTCGCGTCCGCGGCCAGCGGCGAGCCGCGCTTGAGCAGCGCGCCGAGCAGCACGCACACTCCGGAATCAAGCGCGGCGATGCGCGCAAAGTGCTCGCCCGGATCACGCCCGCTGATGCGCGCGAAGAACCGGCGGGCGGCGGTACGTACTTCGGCGTCGAGCGGTGATGGCGGCAACGCCTGGCGCAGGGCCTGCAGCGCCCGTTCATGGCGCTGCTCTTCTAGTCCAATGAGCTGCAGTTCCGCCCGGGCTTGCTGCGAAAACGCGCTGTCGCCCGAAAAGCGCCCGAATGCCAGGGCTGCGGACTCTTCGCCGCACAACAATACCGGCAAGAGCTCGGCCAGCGCCTCCTGGTGTGAGGCGGACAGGGTCAGTCGCAGCACCGCGGACACGGGGGCCAGTGCCGAGCGGGACGCAAAACACACTGCTGGGTACGCGCTCGACATGGCAGCTCGGTGCAATTCCGTCCGGAAACGAGCCGGGGCAGGCTCCTGCCCTTTATTCGCCGCCGGCAGCCCAAAAGTTGCAGCACTATCGACCCGCCGCCGGTTTATCCGCTCGCCGCCTCCAACTGACTGCTCGCCTCAAGCCACGCGGCCTCGGCATGTGCATGGACCCGCTCCAGGTCGGACTGGCGCTCCAGCGCCGCCTTGAGTTCCCCGCGGGCCTCGGGCAGGTAGAGCGTTGGCGCGGCCAGTTTGAGTTCCAGCGCAGCCCGTTCACGGGCCAGCTGCTCGAGCTCCTGTTCGTGCTTGCGCACCGCGGCCCGGAGCGGTGCCACCCGCTCGCGCGCGACCGCCTCGTCGCGCCGACGCTGGCGCTTCTGCCCGGCGGTCTCCACCGCCGTGGCGGGAGCGGCCATACCCGCTGGCCGCGGGTCCGATGCGGCCGCGTCGTTCAACGCGCGCAGCGGTCCGCCCGTCGCCAGCCACTGCGCATAGTCTTCCAGGTCACCGTCAAAGCGCTCGGCACGGCCGTCGTGCACCACGATCAGCTCGTCGGCCACCGTGTTGAGCAGGTGCCGGTCGTGCGACACCAGCACCACGGCGCCGGAGAACTCCTGCAGCGCCACCGCCAGGGCCTGGCGCATCTCCAGATCGAGGTGATTGGTCGGCTCATCGAGCAACAGCAGGTTTGGGCGCTGGTAGGCGACCAGCGCCAGCACCAGGCGCGCCTTCTCGCCACCAGAAAAGGGCTCGACCGGCTCGAACACCCGATCGCCGCGGAAACCGAAGGTGGCCAGGTAATCGCGCAACTCGGCCTCGGTCGCGCGCTTGGCGCGCGCGCCGCCGGTGCGCCGCAGGTTCTCAAGCGGCGACTCATCGGCGGCCAGCTGTTCGAGATGGTGCTGCGCGAAGTAGCCGATGTGCAGGTCGCGCGCCTCGGTGCGCGTGCCGCTGAGCGCCTTGAGCTCACCGGCCAGCAGCTTCATGCAGGTCGACTTGCCGGCGCCGTTGCGCCCGAGGAGCGCGAGCCGGTCGCCGGGCATGAGCGTGAACTTGACGTTGCGCAGCAGCGGCACATCACCGTACCCGGCACTCTGGCCGTCGATCGCCAGCAACGGGCGCGGCAGCTTCGCCGGCTCGGCGAATGCGAACTCGAACGCCGCGGAATCGACGTGCGCCGGGGCGATGCGCTGCATGCGCTCGAGCGCCCGCAGACGGCTCTGCGCCTGGCGTGCCTTGGTCGCCTGGGCGCGGAAGCGCTCGACGAAGGACTCCATGTGCTTGATCTCGCGCTGCTGGCGCGCATAGAGCGAGGCCTGCACGGCGAGCTCGGCGGCACGCTGCGTCTCAAAGGCCGAGTAGTTGCCGCGATAAGCGTGCACCTGTTCATGTTCGATATTGACGATACGGTTGCAGACGCGATCGAGGAATTCGCGATCGTGCGCGATCAGCAGCAGCGTGCCGCAATAGGCCCGCAGCCAGGTCTCGAGCCAGAGGATCGCGTCGATGTCGAGATGGTTGGTGGGCTCGTCGAGCAACAGCAGGTCGGAGCGGCACATGAGCGCACGGGCAACGTTGATGCGCACCCGCCAGCCGCCCGAGAAAGTGCGGATCGGCCGCTCGTCTTCGGTGTGCTCGAACCCCAGGCCGTGCATCAGCTGCGCGGCGCGCGCCCGCGCGTCGTAGCCGCCCACTTCGGCGTAACGCGCGTACAGCGTGCCGAGGCGCGCGCCGTCATCGTGTTCGGTCGCCAGCGCGATCTGCGCCTCGATCGTGCGCAACTCCGCGTCGCCGTCGAGCACGAACTCGATGGCCGGCTGGTCGGTCGCCTCGATGTCCTGCGAAACATGCGCCATCACCAGGTTGCCGGGCATCTCGAAGCTGCCGGCATCGGCGTGCAGCGTGCCGCGCACCAGTTCGAGGAGCGTGGACTTGCCGCTGCCGTTCTCGCCCGTAATACCGATCTTTTCGCCGCGAAACAGACTGAAAGTGGCGCCGGAGAACAGCAGGCGGGGGCCGCGGCGTACCGCTATGTCGGTGAAGTTGAGCATGGCCTTCCAGTTTGCCATGGACCAGGGCGGCTGCGGCGGGCAGTAAGCGCTATCTGGCACCATACCCACCTATAATCTGGCTCTATAGTTGGCTCCAGGCACCTGTCAACTTAGCGCCCGGTCATCGCCAGGTGGCGATCAACAGGGGGTTGCTTGAGTCTGTTTGGCATCGCTGGTCTGCAGCTTGAACTGCGCAATACCGACAACCTCGACCAGCTGGACGCCGAGATCGATACCCTGCGGCGCCGCTTTCCCTGGGTATCCATGGCGGTCATCGGCGAGCTGGCCGCCTTCGGGCCGAATCCGGCCAACGCCCAGCCACTGCCCGGGCCGGCGGAAGAACGCCTGTGTGCGGCGGCCAAGCGCAACCAGCTTTGGCTCGTGCCAGGATCGATATTCGAGTTGCGTGACGGCAAGGTGTACAACACCGCCCCGGTCATCAACCCCCAGGGTGTGGTGGTGGCCCGTTACCGCAAGATGTTCCCGTTTCTGCCCTACGAAAAGGGCGTGACCGCGGGCTCGGAATTCGTCACCTTCGAAGTGCCGGGCGTCGGGCGCTTCGGCGTCTCGGTCTGCTACGACATGTGGTTTCCGGAAACCACGCGCACCCTCGCCTGGATGGGCGCGGAAGTCATCCTGCATCCGTCGATGACCAACACCATCGACCGCGACGCTGAACTGGCCATCGCACGCGCCAACGCGATGATCACCCAGTGCTATTTCCTCGACATCAACGTCGCCGGCGATCTGGGTTTGGGCCGTTCGGCGATCTTCGGCCCCGGCGGCGAAACCATCTGTGTCGCGGGCGCCGGGCGCGAATTTCTGGCCGTCGAGCTGGACCTGCAGGCCGTGCGCAACGCGCGCACCCGCGGCTGGCTTGGCCTGGTGCAGCCGCTCAAGAGTTTTCGCGACAGCGAGGTCGTGTTTCCGGCGCACGCCCCTGGCGCGCACCACTCTGCCTACCTTGATTCGCTTGGTCCGCTAACGATGCCTACACGTCACGGGGGAATGCCGACATGAGTTACGTTGCCACTGGAAATCTGGCCAAGGCCTGGCGTCTGACGCCGATCGGTGCTGCCGTGGCCGGCCTGCTGTACGGTTCCGCCTACGCGCCACCGGTCCTGGCGCAGGCTGCGCCGACCACCGCCGCGGCCGACACCAACCTCGAGGAGATCGTGGTCACGGCCACCCGGCGCTCGGTAAGCGTGGTCGACGTACCCTTCAACATCTCGGCGGTCAGCGGCGCGCAGATCGAGGCGCAGAATCTCACCAACGCGGTCGACCTGCTGCGCACAGTGGCGGGCGTCTCGGTCGTCGACCGCGGCATTCGCAATTCGGGCGTCTTGAACAACGTGCGCATCCGCGGCGTCAACACCGACGCCGCGACGCTCGGCGACTACGTCCCGGCAGGAGCGGCCGCGGTCTCCAGCTATGTCAATGACACGCCAGTGTTCGCGAACTTCCTGCTCAAGGACATCGATCGAGTCGAGGTGCTGCGCGGCCCGCAAGGCACGCTCTATGGCCGCGGCTCGATGGGCGGAACAGTGCGCTACATCCTGCGCGACCCGGTGATCGGCGAAACTTCAGGCAATGTCGCGGCCGGCGTTTCGTCCACGACGGGATCGGGCGGCATGAACTGGACGACTGATGGCACGTTCAACGTGCCGCTCGGCGACACTCTCGCGCTGCGCGCCAATTACAGCCATCTCGACGATGCGGGTGTTGTGGACTACCCGAACCTCTACAAACTCGATGCTAGCGGCATTCCGGTGGCGCCCAACGGCGTGCTCGCTCCAGATGCCTCCTTCACGTTTAAGAAGGACGCTGACTTCGCACGCATAGACTACGGTCGCCTGGCCGCAACCTGGAAGCCGACAGCTACCGCCAGGCTGGTGTTCTCGTTCGTGCACCAGCAGGACAGCACCGGCGGCCGCCGCCAGATCACGGCGCCGGGTACGGTCAACAACGCAACCGGTGGCGTGTATGGCAGCTATGAGCAGGGCGCCGTCATGCTCGAACCCTCGGCACGCGAGGTCTCGGTGGCCAGTCTCGAAGGCAGCTTCGATCTGGGCTTCGCCTCGCTGACCTCGAGCAGTTCCTACACTGATCACAGCGGCACCAGCACCAACGACAACACGGGCTTGTACGCGAAGGGCTTTCCGTTTCTGTACAACTTCTACCCGCGGTTCATGGCGCAGAAATACCGCGATTACACCGACCGCAGCTTTGCGCAGGAACTGCGGCTGGTCTCCAACAGCAAGGGCACTCTCGATTACATCGCCGGGCTGTATTACGAAAACGAGAAAATGCACTCGGGCGAAACGGACTGGGTGCGCGGCTATTCCGCCTGGTTTGCGGCGCAGGACGCTCTCACTCCCGGATTCGGTGCCTATTATGATCCGGTGGCGCCGACCAGCGACCGCGACTACCTTTACGAACGAAGCGAGCAGTTCACCGAACTAGCGGCCTTCGGTGAATTGACGTTTCACGTGACGCCGAAGTCGCAGTTGACGGCCGGCGCACGCTTCTTCCAGGACAAGGATTCAAACCAGCTGACCGTGGTGGCTGATCTGCCGACTCGCGTCGGCTTGACCTCGCCGGCCTCGCCGGACACCAGCAAGAACAAGGGCATTTTCAAGCTGAACTACTCCTGGCATTTCACCTCGCAGGACAACCTCTATGCCACGGCCTCGCAGGGCTACCGGCGCGGCGGCGTCAACGATATTCCGACCACCGGCGTCGTCGGCGAGAACCCGGGCTGGGTCAATTTTGGCTCCGACACGCTGAACAATTTCGAGCTCGGGGTGAAGGGCGCGCACGGCTCCTACAGCTTCAATGCCTCGCTGTTCCTGATCGACTGGAAGGACATTCAGCTGAACACGGCGACGCCCATCTGGGGCTATTACGTCACGACCAACGCCGGCAAGGCGCGCTCCCAGGGCGTGGAGCTGGAATTCCACGGCAAGTTTACCAGCGCACTCAGCTATGGCCTGAGCTACGCGTACACCGACGCCAAGCTCACCCAGGACGCCAGGCGGCCCTACGCCGTGGCACCCAATCCGCCCAGACTGATTGCCCCGAGCGGTAGCCGGCTGCCGGCCGCGCCCGAGAGCGTGATCAACGCCTCGCTCGATTACACGGTCGCGCTCGGCAACGGGCTCACACTCGTGCCGCACGTCGATGCGTTCTATCAGAGTGGCACCTTTAACCGGTTGACGACTACGACAGCGCTGGCGCTGCCGCTCGACTCTTACACCCTGTGGAACGCCTCGGTGGCGCTCAATGCCGAAAAATGGAGCCTCACGCTGCTGTGCCGCAATGCCGGCAACGCCAAGGCGATATCGGGTCTGTTTAGCGAAGCCCAGTTCGGCAGCGCCCCGCCGTTCTTCCTCGGCAACACCAGCCGCGAGCTCATCACCACGCCGCGCACGGTGGGGTTGAGCGCCAAGTACCGCTTCTAGTAGCGGCGACGGCCGGTGGCCAGCGCCCTGTTCAGTGAAGCCCAGCGCCTCATTGAAACAGGGCGCTTTGCCGCTGCGGCGCGCGCCGCACGCACGCTGCTGGCTGAGAACCCGCAACTGACCGAAGCCTGGATGCTGTTGGCGCTGGCGGAACAGCGCCAACAGCGGTTCGATGCCATGCTGGCGGCGCTCCGTGTAGCGGCACGGCTACAGCCGATGAATACCGCTGTGCTGCTCAAGCTCTGCGAGGCACGGCTCTATTGCGGCCTCGGCGACGAAGCGCGCGCCGGTCTGGCGGCGCTCGAGCGGGGCGCCCAGCATGAACCGCGCCTGCTCACCTCGATCGCGAACCTTTATATGACCGCAGGCGCACAGGAAGACCGGCTGCGCTGCGCGCTGCGAGCGCTGGCACTGGCTCCCACCGAGCAGCGATCGCTGGCCAACGTGGCGGCCGCGGAAACCGCCTGCGGCCTGATCGCTGAAGCCGAGCGGCATCTGGACGAATTGCTGGTGCGTTACCCAACTGACCACGGCGCCTACTACCGCCGCAGCACGTTGCGCCGCCAGAGCCCGGAACGCAATCACGTTCGTGAGATAAGGGCGCGCCTCGCCGCGCTCCCGGTGGACTCCGCCGACATCGTGCCGCTGTGTTTCGCACTGGCCAAGGAGCACGAAGACC
>JAYUZI010000218.1:0-13153 GCA_043751915.1 Gammaproteobacteria bacterium
CCGGCGCTGTCAGCTTCCGCGAGCGCGCGCCGGTCGGCATCGCGCTGCGCCATGATCGAGAAATTTTCCGGCAGCACGGCCACGCGGGCGCCGCGTTGCGCCGCTTCCGCCAGCAAGCGCGCAGCGGTGGCGAGATTGGCGTCGCGATCGCCCCCGGAATTCATCTGCACCGCGGCCACGCAGCAGCCAGTGGGAGCCTTATCGGTGGGCGGAACGTCCATGGAGCTAGGTTAGCACGATGTCGTATTGCTCGACGCTGTAGAGCGCCTCGGACTGCAGTCGGATGGGCTTGCCCACCCGTTGTTCGAGATCAGCAAGCGCCGGCGCCTCTTCGTCGAGTAGCCGCTCGACCACTTCCGGGTGCGCGAGGATCACCAGTTCCCGGACCTGGAACTGCGCGCCCTGCCGCAGCCCCTCACGATAGATTTCATGGCACACGGTCTCGACGCTGCGCACGAAGCCGCGGCCGGCGCAGGTCTGGCAGGGCTCGCACAGCAGGTGCTCGAGGCTCTCGCGAGTGCGCTTGCGCGTCATGGCCACCAGGCCGAGCGGCGCGCCGGCCGCCACCTGCGTCTGCGCGCGATCGCCGGCCAGCGCAGCCTGGAAGGCGGCGAGCAGCTGCTCACGATGTGCGGCATCCTCCATGTCGATGAAATCGATGATGATGATGCCGCCCAGATTACGCAGCCGCAGTTGCCGCGCAATTGCAATCGCCGCCTCGAGATTTGTACGAAACACAGTATCCTCGGGATTGCGGTTGCCGACGAAGGCGCCGGTGTTCACGTCGATCGTGGTCATCGACTCGGTCTGGTCGATGACGATGTAGCCGCCCGACTGCAACTGCACCTGGCGATCGAGCGCGCGGTTGATCTCCTCCTCGATGCCGTGCAGCTCGAACAACGGCCGCGCACCGGCGTACTGCTCGATGCGTTCCACCGCCTCGGGCATGAAGGCGGCGGCGAACTGGCGGAGCCGCGCGTACTCCCCGGGGTCATCGACCAGCACGCGCCGCACCTCGGCGCCGAGCTCATCGCGCAGCATGCGCGCGCCCAGCGGCAGGTCCGCGTGCACCAGCGAACCGGTCGCGACCCGCAACTGCTCCTGGCGCACGTGGTCCCAGAGCCGCGCCAGGTACAGCATGTCGGCGCGCAGCGCCTCGGGCGGCGCAGCCTGCGCCGCGGTGCGAACGATGTAGCCGCCGCCGGCGCCCTGACTGTCGGCGCACTCGCGCACCATGGCGCGCAGCCGCTCGCGCTCGGCCTCGTCGGTGATGCGCGCCGAGACGCCGACGCCGCGGCCGCAGGGCATGTAGACCAGGAAGCGCGAGGGGAGCGACACGAAAGTCGTAAGCCGCGCGCCCTTGCTGCCGAGCGGGTCCTTCAGCACCTGCACCAGGATGTCCTGGCCGGGCAGCACCAGCTTGCCGATGTCTTCCACGGGCGGCACGCCGCTCTCGGCGTCGGCGGGCACCGCGCGGGCGATGTCGGCGGCGTGCAGGAACGCGGTGCGCACCAGCCCGACGTCGATGAACGCGGCCTGCATGCCCGGCAGCACGCGCGACACCCGGCCCTTGTAGAGATTGCCGACGATGCCGCGACGGCTGCTGCGCTCGATGTACAGCTCGAGGGCGGCCCCGTGCTCGACCAGCGCGGCGCGCGTTTCGCGCGGCGTGACGTTGACGAGTATCTCGCGCATCAGGCAACTCCGCGCGCCGCGGCGGACCGCCAGCGCGGCACGCCGGCGGCATCGAGCAGCGCCGCGGTCTCGAACAACGGCAGGCCCATCACGCCTGAATAGCTGCCGCGCAGCTCGCTGATGAACACCGCGCCCAGGCCCTGGATCGCATAGCCGCCCGCCTTGTCGCGCGGCTCGCCGCTCTCCCAGTAGCGCGCGCACTCGGACGGGTCGAGCGCGCGGAAGCGCACTTCACTGTCGCTCAAACGCACGGCGCTACCGCGCTGGTCGACCAGCGCCACCGCGGTCAGCACGCGGTGCGTGCGGCCCGCGAGGCGCGCGAGCATCGCCAGGCCATCGTCACGGTTGCGCGGCTTGCCGAGCATCGCGCCATCGAGCACCACCGCGGTGTCGGCGCCCAGCACGGGCAGCTGCCCGTTCCAGACCTTGCTGGCCTTGGCGAGCGCCAGGCGCTGCACGCAGTCCGCCGCGGCTTCGCGCGCGAGCGGCTGTTCGTCGATATCGGCAATGGCGATGGCGTGCGCAACGCCGATCTGCCAGAGCAGTTCGCGCCGCCGCGGCGAGCCCGACGCGAGCAGCAACGCCGGGGGCGCGTGCGGGAGATGGGCGGCATGCTGGTCGCTGGCGGTCATGGCTACTGGCGATGGTACGGGTGTCCGGCCAGCACCGTCGAGGCGCGATAGAGCTGTTCGGCCAGCAGCACGCGCACCAGGGCATGCGGGAAGGTCAGTGCCGAGAGCGACCAGCGCAGCTGCGCCCGCGCCAGCACCTCCGCACCCAGGCCATCGGGCCCGCCAATGATGAAGCTCACGGGCGCGCCCGCCTGGCGCTGCCCGGCCAGCCAGTCCGCCAGCTGCAGCGTGGTGAACGAGCGGCCGCGCTCATCGAGCGCCACCGCGTACTCACGGGGCTCCAGCAGCGCCAGGATGCGCTGCGTTTCGGCTGCGATCGCGCGCGCTGTGTCGCCACTGCCGTTGCGCCGCGCGACCGGCACTTCCACCAGCTCGAGCGCATCGGCGCCCCGGAGCCGGCGCGTGTAGTCGGCGAATGCGGCCTCCACCCAGGCGCTCATCCGCGTGCCCACGGCGATCACTCGCAGGCGCACGCGGTCACCAGCGCGAACAAGGAGCTTCCTAGGCGCGGCGCGCGCGCGGCGCGCCGGCACCGCCACGGCGCTGCGCCTGCGGCGCCTCCCACAACTGCTCCAACGCGTAGAATTCGCGGACCCGCGGCAGCATGACGTGCACCAGCACGTCCTGCAGGTCGATCAGCACCCATTCGGCATCCTGCCGGCCCTCGGTGCCCAGCGGGCGCCGGCCGGCGGCCTTGGCGTTCACGACCACGTTCTCGGCGATGGCACGCACATGCCGGTCGGAGGTGCCGGAGGCCACGATCATGGTGTCGGCGACGTCGGTGAGGCCGCGCACGTCGAGTACCTTGATGTTGACCGCCTTCATGTCCTCAAGCGCCTTGAGCGCCAGCTTCTCCAGCGCGACCAGTGCGCTGCCACGCGGCGCTTTGGCCGGCCGCACGGCGACGACAGCGGTGGCAGCCGCTTTGGTCTTGGAAGTGGACTTGGTTTTGGCTGGGGCCTTGCCTGGGACCTTGCCTGGGGGCTTGCGCCGGCCTGGGCCGGAACCCTGGCTGGCCTTGAGCCGGCGCGGACGCGGGCTGCGGCGGGATATGCTCATGCGTGCTGAATCACCTCTGTGGCCGAGCATAGCACCCGGAAGTGACGATCAGGTCACGGACCGCGTCCGGCACCAGGTAACGCAGGTCGCGCTGCCCGAGGATCAGCGAGCGCAGGTCGGTCGAGGAAATCTCGAGCTGCGTGACGGCGTGCACGAAGACGCGGCCCGCCAGCGAATGGTGCAGATCGCGGATGTTGCCGGTACCGCGATCGACCATCACCTCGCCCAGGGGTCCCGTGATCGGTGCCTTCCAGCCCGGGCGGTGCGCAACCACCACGTGCGCCAGGTCGAAGATCTCCCGCCAGCGGTGCCAGTGGGGCACACCCAGGAACGCGTCCATGCCCAGCAGCAGGCACAGCGACCGATCCTGATATTCACGCCGCAGGTCGAGCAGCGTGTCGACGGTGTAGGAGACGCCGCTGCGGCGCATCTCGCGATCGTCGACCACGAAGGCGCTCTGGCCGGCGATGGCGGCGCGCACCATCGAAAGCCGCAGCTCTGAGGGCGCCAGCGAGGACTCGCGGTGCGGCGGATTGCCGGTGGGCAGGAAGCGCACTTGCTCGAGCCGCAGCAGCTGCCACAGTTCGAAGGCGGTGCGCAGGTGCCCGTAGTGGATCGGATCGAAGGTGCCCCCGAACAGGCCTAGCGGCTCGCTCATGCCCTTGCCCGCTCCCACAACGCCGCGAAACGCGGCAGTGGCAGAGTACGCCGGCCGCACATCTCCGCGGCCAGCAATGCGAGCTCGTCCCAGGCATCGCCATGCGCCTGGCCCTTGGCCACGCGATCCACGCGCGCCGCGCGCGCCACCAGCCGCCCCATCGGCAGCGGACGCTGCCCGGCCACCTGGCCGCCGCGCAAGGCCCGTACCAGCCACCACAGCACTCGCACCGGCTCGTCGCCCTCGGCACGGAGTCCGGCGAGCACCCGCAGCGCGCGCGCCGCATCGCCGGCGCCGATCGCCTGCGTCAGCCGCAGCACATCGAACCGGGCGCTGTCGCCAAAGGCGTCAGAAAGCTCATCCAGCCCGAGCCGCGCACCGCTCCCGTAGCGCAGCAGCAGTTTCTCGACTTCCTGGTGCGCGGCCAGCAGATTGCCTTCCGTGGCCTCGGCCAGGAGCGACCTGCTTGCGGGGCACAGTTCGAGTCCGGCGGCTTGCAACCGGCGACGCAGCCAGTCCGGAAACTGCGCGGCCTCGATGGGCCACACGCTCACCCAGGCGCCGCGCTGCTGCACCGCCTGCACCCATTCGGCACCCTGGGCCTCGCGTTCGAGCCTGCCAGTGGCGATCAGCAGCAGCAGATCGTCGCCCGCTGCCGCGATCAGCTTCAGGAGCGTGGCGGCGCCGTGCCCCGGCTTGCCGCCGGCCATGCGGATCTCGAGGATCCGCCGGCTCGCAAACAGCGACTGCGTCTGCGTGGCGCCCAGCGCGTTTTCCCAGACCGCCGCCGTCTTGTCGATGAACACCTGCTCGCGCTCGTCGAAGCCCTGCGCACGCGCGCAGGCGCGGATTGCATCGAGCGCTTCGGTGACGAGCAGCGGCTCGTCACCCGAGACCAGGTATACGGGCAGTAGCCGCTCGGCGAGTTGGCCCGGGAGTCTGTCGGTGGTGATCTTCAAGCGGATTCCTGGCTCGCAGGGTAACTGATTCCCTGCGCGGCGCGCGACTTGCGGGCGCCCCCGCCCAACGTCTAGGCTGCGCCCATGCCCACCCTGTTCGAACGCATCGTTTCCGGGGAACTGCCCGCCGACGTCGTCTACCGCGATGAACGCGTGACCGCCTTCCGCGACATCCACCCGCGCGCGCCGGTCCATATCCTGATCGTGCCGAACAAGCCCATTCCCACCGCTAATGACATCACCGACGCCGACGAGTCGCTGATCGGCCACCTGTATACGGTGGCACGCGACCTGGCGCGCCGCGAGGGCATCGCCGCCGATGGCTACCGCCTGATCATCAACTGCAACGCGCACGGCGGCCAGGAGGTGTACCACCTGCACGTGCACCTGCTGGGCGGCCGAGCGCTCGGAGCCATGGTCCAGACATGAAAACCAAGTCACCGCTCTATCCGGCCATCAAGCCCTACCGCAAGGGGTGGCTGCGCGTCTCGCCGCTCCACGAACTCTATTTCGAGGAAAGCGGCAATCCGCGCGGCAAGCCCGCGGTGTTCCTGCACGGCGGCCCGGGCGGCGGCACCAGCCCCGCAATGCGTCGCTTCTTCAACCCGCGCCACTACCGCATCGTGCTCTTCGACCAGCGCGGCTGCGGCCGGAGTCGCCCGCACGCCTCGCTGGTGGCGAACACCACCTGGGACCTGGTGGCGGACATCGAACAGCTCCGCGAGCACCTGCAGATCAAACGTTGGCAGGTGTTCGGCGGCTCCTGGGGCTCGACGCTGGCGCTGGCCTACGCGCAGCGCCATCCGCGCCGCGTCACCGAACTGGTGCTGCGCGGTATTTTCCTGCTGCGCCGCTCGGAGCTCGAGTGGTTCTACCAGGATGAACTGGGCGCGGCCTCGCTGTTCCCCGATCTGTGGGAAAAATTCGTGGCGCCGATTCCACCACGCGAGCGCGGCGACATGATGCGCGCCTACTACCGGCGGCTGACCTCGCGGAGCGCGGTGACGCGTGCGCGCGCCGCGTACGCCTGGTCGGTCTGGGAGGCGGCAACCAGTTACCTGCGCGCCAGCGCCGGCGACATCGCCAAGTTCGCCGACCCGGAGGTAGCCGCGGCCTTCGCCCGCATCGAGTGCCACTATTTCGTGAACCGCGGGTTCCTCAGCCGCGAGGACCAGTTGCTGCGCGACGTGCCGAAAATCCGCCGCATTCCCGCCGTCATCGTCCAGGGACGGTACGACGTGGTTTGCCCGATGCGCAGCGCCTGGGCGCTGCACAAGGCCTGGCCTGAGGCTGAGCTGCGCATCGTCGGCGACGCGGGTCATTCGGCGTTCGAAGCGGGCAACGCGCGCGAGCTCGTGGCGGCGACCGATCGCTACGCCCGGCGCGGCCGGCGCCGCTAGGCGTCGCGCAGCCGCCCAGTCAGTGCGTCCGCCGCATCGATGATGCCGCGCGCGCGCAGCCAGTCGCGGGCCTCCTGCGCGTCCTGCTCGAACCAGGCGCGGGTGCTGCCCAACCTGAAGCTGTAGCCCCATTCATCCATGTCGCGCCACGCGCCGGCCAGGCCGAAGCCGCGGATCAGCGCCGCCAGCAGCACCTGCAGATAACACACCGCATGCTCCTCGTGGTCGTCACCGCCGGCGTCGCGATCGAGGCCGACGCGCCGCTCCGGGCTCATGCAGATGAAATGCGCCGCTTCGTGCAGGATCGAATGGACGGGCGTATCGGGGCGCGCCAACAGCGTACCGCCCTGCAACCCGGCCTCGCTCTCGCCCCAGTAGGAGCCGGGAATTTTCGCCTCTGGCCCGACTTCGCGCAGATCGATCCAGTAGCTTTGCAGGAGCCGCGCCACGGCGCTGCGGTCGGTATCCGCCAGCCGCAACATCGATTACGGTTCCTTGAGCGCCGCCAGCCGGCGCATGACCAGCGCCACCAGGTCATCCGCGAGCGCCTGGCGCAGCACGTCGCGCTCGCGCTCCTTGGCGAGCAGCGCGCGCTCATCGAAACTGTACTCGCGCGTCACCGCGTGCACCTCGGGCGCCAGCAGTTCACGACCTTGGTAGTCAACCGACACCTCGACGCGGTAGCTGAGCACATAGGCGGTCGGAATATTGAACTGCGACACCGTCAGCACGCGCTCGGCGCTGGTGTCAGCTGCAATGCGAATGGTCGCGGCACTGCCGGGCTCGCCATCGAGCCGCGTGCCTGCGGCCAGGAGCGCGGCGCGCAGCGAAGCGTAGAAATCGGTCTGCGGATCGGCGGTGAGGAGGCGGGCGCTGGCGAGCGCGCGCGGCAGCTGGTTGCGTCCCTGCAGGTGGAAGCCGCAGCCTAGGAGCAGCAACGGCGCCAGCGTGAGCGCCAGCAATTGCCAACGGCGTGTGAGGGCTGGCGCGCGCATCAGACCACGATATTGAGGAGCTTGCCGGGCACGTAGATCACGCGGCGCGGTGGCGCGTCGCCCACAAAACGGCGCACCGTCGCATCATTCATCGCCGCCACGCGCGCGGCGGCCTCATCGGCCCCTGCCGCCACCTGCACCCGGCCGCGCAGTTTGCCGTTGACCTGGACTATAAGCTCCACGGTCTCCTGCCTCAGCGCCGCAGTATCGGGCCGCGGCCAGGTTGCGTCGATCAGCGCGCCCGCGTGGCCAAGCCCATGCCACAACTCATGACAGATGTGCGGCACCATCGGCGACAGGCACAGCACCACGATCTCAAGGGCCTCGTGACGCACCGCGCGCGCCAGCGGTCCCGGCTCTTCGTAGCGCGTCACCGCGTTGAGCAGCTCCATGCACGCGGCGATCGCCGTGTTGAACACCCGGCGCCGCGCGATGTCGTCGGTGACGCGCTCGAGCGTGTGGTGCGCCTGGCGCCGCAGGTCCGCGGCGGCTGCGCTCAACGCCGTGTCCGCTGCGATCGGCAGCAATCCCTGGTGCGGGCTCACCGCCCCGGCCGCCACATGCTCGTACACCGCCTTCCACAGGCGTCGCAGGAAACGGAACTGTCCCTGCACGCCTTCCTCAGACCACTCGAGCGTCTGCTCGGGGGGCGAGGCGAACAGCATGAACAGCCGCGCGGTATCCGCACCGTACTTTTCCACCATGCTCTGCGGGTCGACGCCGTTGTTCTTCGACTTGGACAGGGTGCCGAGGCCGCCGGACTCGACCGGCCGGCCGTCGGTGAGCCACACCGCACTGGTGCGCGTGCCGGCGGCATCGAAGCGCGTCTCGATCTCGGCCGGATTAAAAAACACGCGCCGGCCCGCCGCCGGCTGCCGGTAGTAGATCTGGTTGAGCACCATGCCCTGGGTCAGGAGCTTGCCGAAGGGCTCGGCGAGCTTGACCAGCCCCAGGTCGCGCATCGCGCGGGTCCAGAAACGTGAATACAGGAGGTGCAGGATCGCGTGCTCGATGCCGCCGATGTACTGGTCGACGGGGAGCCAGTACTGCACGCGCTCATCGACCGGTGCGGAATGCTGGTCGGCACTGGCAAAGCGCAGAAAATACCAGGACGAATCGACGAAGGTATCCATGGTGTCGGTTTCGCGCCGCGCGGCCTGGCCACAACGCGGGCAGGCGACGCGCAGGAATGCCTCGCACTTCAACAACGGGTTGCCGGAACCGTCGGGCACCAGGTCTTCGGGGAGCCGCACCGGCAGGTCCGCCTCGGGCACCGGCACTTCGCCACATTGCGCGCAGTGGATGAGCGGAATCGGGCAACCCCAGTAGCGTTGGCGCGAGATGCCCCAATCGCGCAGGCGCCATTGCACGCGCTTCCGGCCGCGGCCGCGCTGCTCGAGCGCCGCGCTGATGGCGTCTACGGCGGCGTCGAATGCCAGCCCGGAAAACTCACCGGAATTGCAGGTGATGCCTTTGGCGGCGTATTCCGGGAGCCACTCGGCGCCCACCGCGTCCCAGGTCGCGCCCGCGGGGCGCACCACCGCAGGCAGCGCGATGCCGTTGCGATGCGCGAATTCGAAATCGCGCTGGTCGTGCGCCGGCACGCCCATCACCGCGCCCTCGCCGTAACTCATCAACACGTAGTTGGCGACCCACACTTCGAGCGGCTCGCCACTCAGCGGATGCAGCACGTGCAGGCCGGTCGCCATGCCGCGCTTCTCCATGGTCGCGACGTCGGCTTCCATGGTGCTGCCGCGGCGGCACTCATCGACAAAGATCGCCAGTTGCGGATTACGCGCAGCAGCGGCGGCGGCGAGTGGGTGCTCGGCCGAGACCGCGGCAAAAGTCACACCAAAGAGCGTGTCGGCGCGAGTCGTAAACACTTTCATCGCGCCGCCTGCGCCGCCGAGCGCCGCGATCGTGTCGTCGGCATAGGGGAAAGCAACTTCGCAGCCTTCGCTCCGGCCGATCCAGTTCGCCTGCATGGTGCGCACGCGTTCGGGCCATTCGTGCAGGCCCTCGAGCGCGCCGAGCAACTCCTCCGAGTAGGCCGTGATGCGCAGGTAGTACATCGGAATTTCGCGCTTCTCGACCAGCGCACCGGTGCGCCAGCCGCGACCATCGATGACCTGCTCGTTGGCGAGCACGGTCTGGTCGAGCGGGTCCCAGTTGACGATGCCGGTCTTCTTGTAGGCGATGCCGCGCTCGAGCATCGCCAGGAACAGCCACTGGTTCCAGCGGTAGTACTCGGGGTCGCAGGTCGCCAGTTCGCGGCTCCAGTCGAGCCCGAAGCCGAGCGAGCACAGCTGCTGCTTCATGTACGCGATGTTCTCGCGCGTCCAGCGCGCCGGCGGCACGCCGTTGGCCATGGCGGCGTTCTCGGCCGGCAACCCGAAGGCGTCCCAACCCATCGGCTGCAGCACGTTCAGGCCCTGCATGCGCATGAAGCGCGCCAGCACGTCGCCGATGGCGTAGTTGCGGACATGCCCCATGTGCAAACGGCCCGACGGATACGGGAACATCGACAGGCAGTAGTACTTGCCGCGGCCCGGCTGCTCACGCGCCACGAAGGTGCCCTGCGAATTCCAATGGTCCTGGGCGGCGCGCTCTACGGCGGCCGGTTCATAGCGTTCTTGCATGTGCGAGGCGAATCACCCTGCCGGGCAATGATGGCAAGGCCCTAGGATACACGAAGCGGCCGGCCCGCCGGCCGACCGCTTCCCGTTCACTCGATCGCCTAGTCGATCTGCACGGTGACGATGCGTTGCTGACTCACACCCTGCGAGGGATCGTAGCTTTGCACCAGCAGGGCGACGGAACGCCCCGCTTTGCGGACGGCTTCGCGCAGTTCGGCGACCGAGTTCACGGGCGTGCGATTCGCGCCCAGGATCACTTGTCCCGAACGCAGCCCCGCTTCCGCGGACGGACCGTCGACATCGGTCACCACGACGGTGCCGCGGGTGTGCAGCTGGGTTTTTTCCGCGGCGCTCAGCTCGCGCACGCTCAGGCCCAGCGCGTCGAGCTTGTCGCTCTCCTTGCCGCCGCCGCCGCTGCGCGCCACGCTGGCCTTGTCCTTGAGTTCCTCGACGACGACGCTGAGCCGCTTGATGCCCTGGCCGCGCCAGACCTCGAGTTCAGCCGCAGTACCAGGCCGGATGCCGGCGATCAGCGCCGGCAACTCCGAGGACTGCTCGATCTTCCGGCCGTTGACACTGAGAATGATGTCCTCGGGTTTCACGCCCGCCTTGTCGGCGGCAGCGCCAGGAACGATCGAACTCACGGCTGCGCCGCGCGGACGATCGAGCCCGAAGCTTTCGGCCAGCGCTGCGGTCACCGGCTGGATGCTCACGCCGATCAGCCCGCGGGTCACGTGGCCGGTGCTGACCAGCTGCTGGCGCACGTTGTTGGCGATGTCGATCGGAATCGCGAACGACAGCCCCGCGTAACTGCCGGTATTGCTGTAGATCTGCGAATTGATGCCGACCACTTCGCCGTTGAGGTTGAAGAGCGGGCCGCCGGAATTGCCTGGATTAACGGCCACATCGGTCTGGATGAAGTTCACGTAGTTGTAGGCCGAACCGCCGCGCACCTCGCGCCCAAGCGCGCTGACGATGCCCGCGGTCACGCTGTTCTGGAAATTAAAGGGTGATCCGATCGCCACCACCCACTCGCCTGGCCGCAGCTTGCTCGGGTCGCCGATGCGCACCGTCGGCAAGTTCCTGGCTTCGATCTTCAGCAGCGCGACGTCGGACTTGTCATCGCTGCCGATCACCTTAGCCTGGAACTCGCGGCGATCGGTAAGGCGCACCGTCACGCGTGTGGCGTTGTCGACCACATGGGTGTTGGTAAGGATGTAGCCGTCGGCACTGACGATGAAGCCTGAACCCACGCCCTCTTCGGGCGGCTGGTCGCGCGGCTGCTGGTTCTGGAACTGACGAAAGAAATCGCTGAACGGATCGTTGTTTTCGCCGAAGGGATTGCCGGAACCCGGCCCCCCAGCGCGTTGGCGCTTCTCGACCACGGTGACGTTGACCACGGCCGGACCCACCTGCTCGACCAGGGTCGCGAAATCGGGCAAGCCGCGCACCAGTGGCGCGGCCGGAACGGTCGTCGCGGTTACCGTAGCCGCGGTGGCGACCGGCGGTGGCGCAGCGGCGGCAGCGGCGGTCGAGGCCTGCGGCGCACAGGCCGTCAGCAGCGTGGCCGCGAGGACGATGCCCGCGAGGCGGGGGGCGATAAACTCATATGACATATCTGCAATGCTCCAACGCTAGGTGTTCAGTGGACTAGGACCTGGCCGGATGGACGCGTCGCCGGTTGCGTGCGGCGATCGCAGCCAGGGCAGCGGCCAGCAGGATTACCGCCCAGTTGCCGACCTTTGCATAGGGGGGTAGACCGCTGCGGGGCACGACGGTTCCGCGCAGGACGGCGCGCTGGTAGCCCGGTGCCATGGCCAGCAGCTCGCCGTGCGGGCCAATGATGGCCGAAACCCCGTCATTCCCGGCCCGCAGCAGGTAACGGCCGGCCTCGAGGGCCCGCATGCGGCTGATCTGCAGGTGCTGGAAGCGCGCCGGCGACCGGCCAAACCAGGCGTCGTTCGTCACATTGACCAGCGCGTCGGCATCGGCATTCATCGCCAGCAGCGCGCTGCCAAAGGCATCTTCATAGCAGATCGAAGGCGCCAGCCGCAGGCCTCCTGCTTGCAGTACCGGCTGGTCGTCGGCACCCGCCCTGAAGTCGGAATACGGCAGGCTCATCAGCCGCAGCCAACTGCGCACGAAGCCGGGCACCGGAAAATATTCTGCGAACGGCACCAGGTGCCGCTTGTCGTAGAAAGCCACGCCCGTGGTCAATGCGATGATCGAGTTGTAGTAATCCTCGCCGTTGTCGCCGAGCCTCACCACGCCCATGAGCACATCGGCATCGCGCGCGCGCGAACTGCCCTGGATCTGCGCGAGGTAGGGTGCGATCTCGTTCGCCAATTCCGGTATGGCCGCTTCCGGCCACACCACCAGCCGCGCGCCCGCTGCCTCATCGTTGAGCGCCCGGTACAGGGCCATGGTGGGTTCGCGGTTGTTGAGCTGCCATTTCTCATCCTGCGGAATGGCACCCTGGAGTATCGCCACCGGCACCGGCGCTCCCGACGGGCGGGTCCACTCCACCCGCGCCAGCGCCGCCCCGCCAGCCCAGAGCAGAGCGATGAGCGCCAACGGCGCAAACCGCGCGCGGCCGCGTCCGTGCCAACAGGCCAGCAGCGCGCCAGCCTGCAGCAGGAGCGCCGCAGACACGCCGTACACCCCGAGGACCGGCGCGTAGCCTGCCAGCCACGTGTCGGTCTGCGAATAGCCAAGCGACAGCCAGGGAAACCCGGTGAGAAACCAGCCCCGGCACCACTCGCCGAGCAGCCACAGCGCCGGCAGGCCCGTGCACCAGCGCCAGGCGCCGCGCGCGGGCAGCACGCGCGCGACGAGCCAGCCCAGCAGCGCCTGGTAGCTGGACATGTAGGCAACCAGCAACAGGATCAGCACCACCGACAGCCAGACCGGCGCGCCGCCGAAGCCGTGGATCGAGATGTACAGCCACCAGGTGCCTTCGCTGTAGGTGCCGAGCCCGAAGCACAAGCCCAGCAACGCGGCCCGGCGCGGCGCGGCGCCGTCCCACAGCCGCATCAAGATCAGCGGGCTGGCTATCGCCAGCGGCCAGAAATCAAAGGGCGCGAAAGCCAGTGGCAGCGCCGCACCTGCGCCCAGCGCCA
>JAYUZI010000219.1:0-11641 GCA_043751915.1 Gammaproteobacteria bacterium
GGCTTGAAAAAGATGACGGCCTCGGCGGCGAGCGCGCCGTTCTTGGTGGCGCCGAAGGACAGCAAGTCGACGCCGCTCTGCCAGCTGGCCTCGGCCGGCGTGCAGCCGAGGTGCGCTACGGCATTGGAGAAGCGCGCGCCGTCCATGTGGACGTGCAATCCATGCGCATGTGCTGCGGCGGTGAGTGCCTTGAGTTCATCGGGTTGGTAGACGGTGCCCCACTCGGTCGCCTGCGAGATGCTGACGGCCGCGGGTAGCACGTGATGCACGCCCATCTCGCGTGCGTGGGCGACGGGCGCCGCGAGCTGCCCGGCGCTGAGCTTGCCGTCGGGGGAAGCGAGCGCGAGGAGCTTGGCGCCGCCGGTGAAGAATTCGGGTGCGCCGCATTCGTCGGTATTGATATGCGCCGTCTCGTGGCAGTACACCGCGCCAAAGGGCGGCACCAGCACCGCCAGCGCCAGGGCATTGGCAGCGGTCCCCGTGGCCACGGGATAAATCACCAGCTCGGTCTCGAAGACCTCGCGCGCCAGCGTCGTGAGGCGCTGCGTTTCGGGGTCGTCGCCGTAGGAGTGTACGGTGCCGACGTTGACCCTGGCCAGGGCGGCCAGGACCTCGGGGGCAACCGACGTCACGTTGTCGCTGGCAAACGAGCGTCTGGACTGAGACATGCATCCCCCGGAAAAGGGCGTGGCAAAGCGATAATCTACTGCATCGGGAGGAACTATCGTGGCCTGGTGGGTGAATCAATCGCAGACGCGGCGTCACGAGCTCGACGCCGGATACCTGTGGTCGCAAGCGGCCGAAGTGGAAGACGCCCAGCCCGGCGAGATCGTCTATGTCCACTCCGGCGGCCGCATCGGCATGCTGGGCCTGGTCGCCGGCGCGGCTTTTCCGGCGCGGCAGGTGCTGTCGGGCAGCCGGCACGGCGTGCGGCGCGGTTCCGCCGGCTGGCGGTTGCCGGTGCACTTCGAGGAACTGCTGCAACCGCTCCGTCCGAAAGATCACCTGGCCGAGTTCAGGGCGCTGCTGCCGGCGCGACACTCGCCGCTCCGTGCCTCCGGCGATGCCAATTCAACCGTCTACCTCACGCGCATCGACGAGCGCGTCGCCGCGCTCCTGCGCCGGCGCCTCGGCGGCCAGGTGGAGGAACTGCTGCTCATGGCGCCAACCCTGCGTAGCGCAGAGCGGGCCGACGATGTGGCCGAGCACGCACTGCGCGCGCGGCAGGGCCTGGATGCCGGCACCCGCAAGCGCCTGCTGGCCGCGCGCCGCGGCCAGGGCGTGTATCGCGACAACGTCGAGCGCTACGAGCAGGCCTGCCGGCTCTCCGGGCTCCTTGACCGGCGACACCTGCGTGCGCGCCACATCAAGCCGTGGCGTGAATCCAATGATCGGGAAAGGCTCGACGGCTGCAACGGCCTGCTGCTCTCGCCGCATTTCGACCAGCTGTTCGAGCGCGGGCTGATCACCTTCGAAGACAACGGTGAGCTGCGGGTGGCCCGCCATCTCAATCCGGCGGTGCTGCCCGCCTGGGGCGTAGCGCTGCCGCGCAATGTCGGCGCTTTTGAGTCTGGCCAATGTATTTACCTCGCCTACCATCGTCAGAAGGTCTTCGAACAGCCCGCAGGCGGCCGCCGGATGCTCGGCGATCAGGGTCTATGAGCCGCGTGCGTCGCCGCCGGGTTATGCTGGGCGCATGCCGCTAAGGACGCTGTTTCCAACGCTGGTCTATGTCGCGCCGCTGGGCTCGCCGCCCACGACGGAGCTGAACCGCCGCCTGCTGCGCGAGTGCCTGCAGCTGCGCCATGACGATCGCGCCGGGCGCACCTGGTCGGCGCGCAATTACCCGGGCGGCTATACCTCGTACAACTCGCAGTGCCGCATGCAGCGGATCTCCCCCACGTTTGCACGGCTGGCGCGCGGCCTCGACCGCCACGTGCTGCGCTTCGCCGGCGCGCTAGATCTGGACCTGCGCGGCCGGCAGCTGGTGATGACCGATTGCTGGGTGAATATCATGCGGCGTCGGGTGGTGCACAGCCTGCACCTCCATCCGTTGTCGACGATCAGCGGTACCTACTACGCGCGCACTCCGCGCGGCTGCGCTGGCCTCAAGTTCGAGGACCCGCGGCTGGACCGGTTCATGGCGGCCCCGCCGCGCAAGGCCGGCGCCCGCGCGCGCAACCGTCAATGGGCGAGCCTGCCCGCACAAGCCGGCCGCGTCGTGTTGTTCGAGAGCTGGCTGCGGCATGAGGTGCCGCCCAACCCGAGCGCCGCCGAGCGCGTCAGCATCAGCTTCAATTACAGCTGGTTCTGACTCTTGAGCGTCACCGCGCTGATTCTCGGCGCAATCTTCGTCGCGAGCATTACCGGGCTGAGTGTCACGTCACAACTGGTCGAGCGGAGCCTGTTCCGGCCCTACTGGTTCCTGCCAAAGCGTCAGTATTTCACGCCGATCTCCAGCGGCTTCGTGCACGCGAGCTACGCCCATCTGCTGTTCAACGCTTTCACGCTGTGGTCGTTCGGCGGTGCCGTGGAGCACGCCATGGGTTCGGCGCGCTTTCTTGCCTTGTACCTGGTGGGGCTCCTGGTGAGCAATGCCGGCACCTGGCTGAGCCATCGGCGGGAAGCGGACTACGCCACGCTGGGCGCGTCCGGCGCCATCCTCGCCGTGTTGTTTGCCTCAGTCGTCTACTACCCGACTGAATCGCTGTACATCATGCCCTTGCCCGTGCCGGTTCCAGCGCCGCTGTTTGCGGTTTGCTACCTCTTCTACAGCTGGTATGCCGCGCGGTTCACCCGCGGGCGCGTCAATCACGATGCGCATTTCAGCGGCGCCATTGCCGGGCTGGTTTTCGTCGCGCTCGCCGATCCCGCTGCCTGGCAGCGGGCAACCTCGCATCTGTTGCACTGACACGGCTACGCGCGCCAAGGGGCAACCGGCACCCTGGCGCGCCCAATCCCGGCGTCAGTTGACTCTGATCTCCACCGGGGCCGGCTTGGCGACTGCACGCTTGGGGATGTGCACTGTCAGTACACCGTCCTTGCTTTCGGCACGGACTCCCGCGCGATCAACATCCTCCGGCAGCGAGAAGACCCGTGAAAACTCGCCGCTGAAAGTCTCCACACGGTGAAATTTCTCGGTCTTCTCCGTCTGGCGCTGTTTGCGCTCGCCGTGGATCGTGATCGTGCCGTCCTCCAGCGTGACCTGCACGTCCTCCTTCCTGACCGCCGGCAACTCTGCCCGCACCAGATATTCCTGGTCGGTTTCGCTGATGTCCGCCGATGGCGCCCACTGGAGCCTGGCATTGGCGATTTCCGGGAGCGCGCGGCCTGACGGCCATAGCTGTGCCGGACTCGTCCGCGCGAAGAACTGATCCATTTCCCGGAACGGTTCCCATACTGTGAGTTTCATAAATGCCTCCTCGATTCCGGCCGTACTGCCGGAGCGGCGGGATGCTAGCGCCGCCGCCGGCACTTGAACATTCGTACCACTACCTAGCGGGAAACCGCCTAAATATCAGCAATCAGGTCGATTTTCGCGGCGCAGATGAAATCGTTCTCGGACAGCCCGCCGATGGAATGGGTGCAGTAGCGGACGCGGCAGTAGTTGTAACCGACTTCCAGGTCGGGATGGTGATCATCGAGGTTGGCGATGTGCGCAATGGCGTTGACGAAACTCATGGTGCGGTAGAAATCGACGAACTTGAATTCGCGCTTGAGATTCTTGCCGTCGGGGCTGAGCTGCCAGCCGACCGCGAGCTGCTTGCGCTGCGCCTCGGCTGCGGCGGCGGTGAGCGGTGCCGTGCCGCCCTCGCAGGGTTTGCAGCGCTTTTCGGTGAGTGCGGACATGGTGCTGTACTCCGGTGCTGATGGGTGCGCCAGTCACTGACTGGCGCGGCGCGGGTAGCTGCGCGCCACGTACTGCTCGACGAGCTGTTGGAATTCCTCGGCAATGCGCTCGCCCTTGAGCGTCACGGTCTTGACGCCGTCTTCGTAAACCGGCGCGACTGGCCGCTCGCCGGTCCCCGGCAGGCTGATGCCGATGTTGGCCTGTTTGCTCTCGCCGGGGCCGTTGACCACGCAGCCCATCACGGCGACCGCCAGGTCCTCGACACCGACGTGCGTGCGGCGCCACTCGGGCATGCGCGCGCGCAGGTGCTCCTGGATGCTCTGGGCGAGGGTCTGGAAGTAGCTGCTGGTGGTGCGCCCGCACCCCGGGCAGGCCGTCACCAGCGGCGCAAAACTGCGCAGGCCCATGGTCTGCAGCAGCTCCTGCGCGACGAGCACCTCGCGCGTACGATCGCCTTCGGGTTCGGGCGTGAGCGACACGCGGATGGTGTCGCCGATGCCCTGTTGCAGGAGTATGGCGAGCGCCGCGCTCGAGGCGACGATCCCTTTCGAGCCCATGCCGGCTTCCGTGAGTCCCAGGTGCAGTGGATGCCGCGTGCGTGCGGCCAGTTCGGTGTAGACCGCGATCAGATCCTGCACCGTAGAGACTTTCGCCGAGAGAATGATGCGCTCGGAGCCGAGCCCCAGCTCCACGGCTCGCGCGGCGCTGTCAATGGCGGATCGCACCAGCGCTTCGCGCATTACGCGCTGCGCCGATTCGGGCTCCGGCAGGGCGCTGTTGGCGTCCATCAGCCGTGCCAGCAGTTCCTGGTCGAGGCTCCCCCAATTGACGCCGATCCGTACCGGCTTTTCGTAGCGGCACGCGAATTCGATCAACTCGGCGAATTGCGTGTCGCGCTTGGCGCCGCGGCCGACGTTGCCCGGGTTGATGCGCAGCTTGGCCAGGGTCTGCGCGCAGTCTGGATGGTCCCGGAGCAGCTTGTGGCCGTTGAAGTGGAAATCGCCGATCAGTGGCACCTGGCAGCCCTGCGCGTCCAGCGCTGCGCGAATGCGTGGCACCGCGGCGGCGGCGGCATCCGTGTTGACCGTGACGCGCACCAGCTCCGAACCGGCTGCGGCCAGCGCGCGCACCTGGGTGACCGTGGCCGTGACGTTGGCCGTGTCCGTATTGGTCATCGACTGCACGACGATCGGCGCGCCGCCGCCCACCCGGACACCGGCAATGTCCACGGCGAGGGTCGCGTGGCGCGGTCGTTGCACGGAGCGGCTATCCATAATCTGCAATTGTAGAGGCGGGAGCGTCGCAACTGGTATGATTTGACCCCCGTCAGCAAGATTTGTCCGAAGAGTTCCGGAACTGGGTGCAAACCCGGGCCCGGACGCCGAAGGCGCAAATTCCGCCCGGAAACGCTCAGGCACCAGGAACGGCAGATCAAAGACGGGCTCTGGAGAGCGGCGGCGCCTGTGGCAGGCCCGTCCACCGAAGGGGTGCGGTAGCAGCCAAGGCGGCTGTTGCCCGATCTCTCAGGTACCAAGGACAGAGGGGCGGCAGGTGCGTTGCGCAGCAGGGCACCTGCCGCCTTTTTTTTGGCGTCCTGATCAGGGCTGGAGCTGGAGCACAAGTTGGGTTTACGCACTCCTCTATACGACCTGCATGCCGCGCTCGGCGCGCGCATCGTCGACTTCGGCGGCTGGGACATGCCGGTCAACTACGGGTCGCAGCTCGAGGAGCATCACGCGGTGCGGCGTGCCGCCGGACTTTTCGATGTCTCGCACATGTGCGTGATCGACCTGCGTGGGGCGCGGGTGCGCGAGTTCCTGCGCACGCTCCTGGCGAACGACGTGGCGCGGCTCACTCAGCCCGGCAAGGCGCTTTACAGCTGCCTGCTGCGGGAAGATGCGGGCATCATCGACGACCTGATCGTCTATTTTCTGGACGCGCGCTGGTACCGCCTGGTCGTCAATGCCGGCACGCGCGACAAGGATCTGGCCTGGATCCGGGCCCATGCCGCCGCTTTCGAGGTCGAGGTGCACGAGCGGCGCGAACTGGCGATGCTCGCCGTGCAGGGGCCGGAAGCGCGCGCGCGCCTCGCCTCGCTCCTCACGCCGCCGGATGCCGCTGCCGCGCTGGCGCTTGGGGCCTTCTGCGGCGCTCAGCTGGGCGAGTGGTTCGTGGCGCGCACCGGTTATACCGGGGAGGACGGGTTCGAAGTCATGCTGCCCGCCGAGGGCGCGGTGGACTTATGGAACCGCCTCAACGAATTGGGTGTGCAATCGTGCGGCCTCGGTGCGCGCGACACGCTGCGGCTCGAGGCGGCCATGAATCTCTACGGGAGCGACATGGACGAAACCACGCAGCCGCTCGAATCCGGCCTGGCCTGGACCGTCGCCTTCGATCCGGCCGAACGGCCGTTCATCGGCCGCGCGGCGCTCGAGGCCGCGCGTGCTGCCGGTGGCGGCCAGCGCCAGGTCGCGCTGCTCCTGAACGATCGCGCGGTGATGCGCTCGCACCAGCGCGTGGTCACGTCCGCAGGCGAGGGCATGATCACCAGCGGTACGTTTTCACCGACGCTGGCGCGTTCCATCGCGCTGGCGCGCGTGCCGGCAGCGGCGACCTTGGTCGGCGGCACCGTGCAGGTTGAGGTGCGCGGCAAGTGGCTGGCGGCGCGCGTGGTGCGGCCGCCCTTTGCGCGACACGGCCGCGTGCTGGTGGAACTGCAAGGCGACGGGAATACTGCAACCTGAACGGGGGTTCTGACGATGAGCAATGTACCGGCGGATCTGAAATACGCGCGCAGCCATGAATGGGTGCGTGAACACGCCGACGGCACGGTCGAAGTGGGCATCAGCGATCATGCGCAGCATGCGCTGGGCGACTTGGTCTTCGTGGAGGTACCAGCGGCGGGACGTACCCTGCAGCAGGGTGAGGCCTTCGCCGTAGTGGAGTCGGTCAAGGCGGCCTCGGATGTCTACGCGCCAGTCGCCGGCACCGTGGTTGCGATCAACGAGGCGCTGGCGAAGACGCCGGAACTCATCAACCAGGATCCGTACGGCGCCGGCTGGATCATGCGCCTCAAGCCCGCTGGCGCGCTCGCCGCGGCTGGGCTGCTGAACGCCGACACCTACACCACGCTGGCCGACGCCGGCTGAGTCCGGTGCCGCAGGTAACAGGAGCCGCCATGCCTTTCATCCCGCACACCGAGGCCGACGTCGCGGAAATGCTCGCCGCGATCGGCGCGCCGGATATCGAGGCGTTGTTCGCGGAAATCCCGCGCGAGCTGCGCACCCGGCCGCTGGAGGGAATTCCCGCTGGCCTGAACGAGCAGCAGGTGATGCAGCTCATGTACGCGCGTGCCCGCATGGACGGCCGGCCGCTCAATTTCATCGGTGCCGGCGCCTACGAGCACCACATTCCGGCCGCGGTGTGGGCGATCGTTTCGCGCGGCGAGTTCTACAGCGCCTACACGCCCTACCAGGCCGAGGCCAGCCAGGGCACGCTGCAGACCATCTACGAATACCAGTCGATGATCACGGCGCTCACCGGCGCGGAGGTCGCCAACGCTTCCGTTTACGACGGCGCCACCGCGGTGTCCGAGGCCTGCCTGATGGCGGTGCGCGCCAACCGCAAGTCCACTGCAGCGCGCGTGCTGCTGCCGCGCGCGGTGCATCCGCATTATCGCGCTGTGACGCAGGCCTCGACCGGCGGTCAGGGCCTCAAGCTGGAGGAACTTCCCTACGTGCGCGAGCGCGGCCAGACCGCGGTGGAGTCGCTCGCCGCTTACGCCGACCAGGACATCACGGCGCTGGTCGTCCAGCAGCCTAATTTCTTCGGCGTGCTCGAGGACGTCGATGCACTCACCGACTGGGCGCATGCGCGCGGCGCCCTGGTGATCGCGGTGGTCAATCCGACCTCGCTCGCGGTGCTCAAGCCGCCGGGGCAATGGGGCCAGCGCGGTGCCGATATCGTCGTCGGCGACGGCCAGCCACTCGGCTGCCCGCTGTCCTCCGGCGGCCCGTATTTCGGCTTCATGGCGACGCGCATGGAATACGTGCGACAGATGCCCGGTCGCATCGTCGGCCGCACCGTCGATCTCGACGGCCGGCCCGGTTTCACGCTCACACTGCAGGCGCGCGAACAGCATATCCGCCGCGGCAAGGCCACCTCGAACATCTGCACCAACCAGGGCCTGCTGATGATCGCCGGCACCATCTACCTGTCGCTCATGGGCGCGGAGGGGCTGGAGCGCGTCGCCCATGCCTGCATGGCCCGTACCGCCGAGCTGGTCGCCGCGCTCGCGCACCTGCCCGGCGTCCGCAGCGCTTTCAGTGGCGCGCGCTTCCATGAAGCGGTGCTGCTGCTGGACCGGCCGGCGGCGCCGGTGCTCGAGGCGCTCGCGGCCCGTGGCATCGAGGGCGGTTTTGACCTGTCGGTCAACTACCCGGAACTCGGACCGGCGTTGCTGGTCTGTGCCACCGAGGCGCGGAGTGCCGCGGACATTGCGGCATATGCGGCGGCAATGGGTGAGGCGCTCAAGTCCGTGCGCGTGGCGTGAGAGAAGAATGAAGACAGAAGATTGCACAATCATGCGCCGTGCCGCGCGCGCCAGGAGCTGGCCGGGCCCGCAAGCCGGCTGCCGCCTGGAAAGATGGTCGGCTGCGCCGCCATTCGGCCCAGTTCCCATGGGCAGAATGGCGAAGCGCACCCGACCATTTTCCGCCACCTATGCCCGACCGCGGGCGCGTGGCAGCATTCTTGCGAGGTACGACGTATGACCCTACCGATGGTCGAACCGCTGGTCTACGACTATGGCCGCGCCGGTCGCGGCGCGCGCGGCCAGTGGCCGGCGCTCGAAGCCGCTGCGCCCGCGGTGCCCACGGCGTTGCGGCGCAAGCAGCGGGCGGCGCTGCCGGAGGTGAGTGAGCTGGATGTCGTGCGGCATTACACACGGCTATCGCAACTCAATTTTTCCATTGATACGCACTTCTATCCGCTCGGCTCGTGCACGATGAAGTACAACCCGCGGGCCTGCAACGCCGCTGCGCTGCTGCCGGAGTTTCTCGGCCGCCATCCGCTGGCGAGCGCTCGGCACAGCCAGGGGTTCCTGACCTGCATGTACGAGCTGCAGGAGATGCTCAAGGAAGTCACGGGCATGCAAGGTGTGGCGCTCACGCCCATGGCCGGTGCCCACGGCGAGTTTGCCGGCGTGGCGATGATTCGCGCCTACCATCGCGCGCGCGGCGATCTGGCGCGCAATGAGATCATCGTGCCCACGGCGGCGCACGGCACCAATCCGGCCACCGCCACCATGTGCGGCTGCGTGGCGCGCGAGGTCGGCGTGGGGCCCGACGGCGACGTTGATCTCGCGGCGCTCCGGGCCGCGGTGGGGCCGAAGACCGCGGGCATCATGCTCACGAACCCCTCCACGCTCGGCGTGTTCGAGCGGCATATTCCCGAAATCGCGCGCATCGTGCACGACGCGGGCGGCCTGCTCTATTACGACGGTGCGAACCTCAACGCGATCCTCGGCAAGGTGCGGCCGGGCGACATGGAATTCGACGTCATCCACATGAACCTGCACAAGACTTTTTCGACGCCACACGGTGGCGGTGGTCCGGGCGCGGGCGCGGTCGGTGTCGGTCCGCGGTTGCTGCCCTTCCTGCCGTTGCCGGTGGTGGCGCGGAGCGGCGCGGGCGAAGCCGCGCGCTATCGGTGGCTGTACGAACAGGATCTGCCGCAGTCGATCGGCAGGCTTACCGGGTTCAACGGCAATGCCGGCGTGCTGCTGCGCGCCTACGTATACATGCGCATGCTGGGACGGGACGGCATGAGCCGCGTCGGCGAGTACGCGACGCTCAATTCAAACTACCTGCTCGCCCGGCTCCAGCAGGCCGGTTTCATTGCCGCCTACCCGCAGCGCCGCGCCAGTCACGAATTCATCCTGACTCTCAAGGCCCTTGCGCAAGAGCAAGGCGTCACGGCGATGGACGTGGCCAAGCGGCTGCTGGATTTCGGCTTCCATGCGCCGACCACGTATTTCCCGCTGCTGGTGCCCGAGTGCCTGCTGATCGAGCCGACCGAGACCGAGAGCAAGCAAACGCTCGACGCCTTTGTCGCCGCGATGGCCGAGATCCTGCGCGAAGCGGCCAGCGCGCCCGCGACGCTCCGCGGCGCCCCGCACACCATGCCGGTGCGCCGGCTCGATGACGTGCGCGCGGCGCGCGAACTCGATCTCGCCCGCCGTCCGGCGGCAGGCTGATGGGCCCGCGCAGGTGATGAACCGTGGTAAGCCGCGCGGCTTTACCCGTCTGCTCCGCGCCTTCGATGCCAGCCGGAAGGGGCTGGTCGGAGCGTTTCGCGAGGAGGCCGCATTTCTCCAGGAGCTGGCGTTTGCGGTCATTGCCGCACCGCTCGGCTTGTGGCTCGGGCACAATGGGGTGGAGCGGGCGCTGCTCGTGGCGCCGGTCATCCTGGTGCTGATCGTCGAACTGCTCAACAGCGCGATCGAAGCTGCCGTAGACCGCATCGGCCTCGAGCGCCATGAACTTGCGGGGCTGGCGAAGGATATCGGTTCTGCGGCGGTACTCATGGCCTTCTTGCTGCTTGCCGCGGTCTGGGTGCTGGTATTGCTCGGCCGCTGATTCCTCTGGAGACAAGATGACGGCATTGATCTGCGGCTCGATGGCCTACGACACCGTGATGGTGTTCGAGGGCCGTTTTCGCGACCACATCCTGCCCGACCGCATCCATATGCTGAACGTCTCGTTCCTGGCACCGTCGATGCGGCGCAATTTCGGCGGCTGCGCCGGCAACATTGCCTATAACCTCAAGCTCCTGGGCGGTGATGGCCTGATCATGGCCACCGTCGGTCATGACTTTGCACCCTACCGCTCCTGGCTCAGCGAGCGTGGCATTGCGCTGACGCACGTGCGTGAGGTGCCGGGCGAATTCACCGCGCAGGCCTTCATCACCACCGATCTCGACGACAACCAGATCACCGCGTTCCACCCCGGAGCGATGAACCATTCGCACCACAACCAGGTGTCGGCGGCGCCCGGCGCGCGCGTCGGCATCATTGCCCCCGATGGCCGCCAGGGCATGCTCGAGCATGCCGCGCAGTTCGCTGCGGCGGGCATTCCCTTCATCTTCGACCCCGGCCAGGGCCTGCCGATGTTCAACGGCGAGGAACTGCGCGCACTGGTCGGCAGTGCGGCGTGGGTCGCGGTCAACGACTACGAGGGCAGCATGCTGACCGAGCGCACGGGTTGGTCGTTCACGGATATTGCCGCGCGGGTCAGGGCGCTGATCGTCACCCGCGGCGCCGAGGGCTCCTGGATTTTTGCAGACGGCAAGCGGCATGAGATACCGGTGGCGCGCGCCGCGCAGCTGGCGGATCCAACCGGCTGCGGCGATGCTTATCGCGCCGGTCTCCTGTGCGGTCTGCAGCGCGGTCTCGACTGGCCAACGACGGGACGCATTGCCTCGCTCGCCGGCGCCCTGAAAATCGAGTCCCATGGCACCCAGCAGCACCGTTACGATGGAGCGCAGTTCAGCGCGCGGTTTCACGACGCCTTCGGGACGGCACTGTGACCGCGCTGCGCCGGGTCCTGTGCGCGGCGGCGGCCCTGTGTGCGCTGCCGTTGATGGTGCCTGCCGCGCCCGCCAAGCCGCCCGCCGACTGGGCGCGCACGCTCGAGCGAATCGCCGGCAGCGTCGTCACGATCGAGATTGATCAGACGCGCTCCTTCGACACGGAGCGGAACGTCTCGGCCCAGGCCACCGGCTTCGTGATCG
>JAYUZI010000220.1:0-3322 GCA_043751915.1 Gammaproteobacteria bacterium
GCACTTCGGCGGTTTACTTTCTGTTGCACTTTCCGTGGGCTCGCGCCCCCCAGGCGTTACCTGGCACCTTGACCCGCTGAGCCCGGACTTTCCTCCACCCCCTGAAGGCGCCCCGAAGGGCACATTCACGAAGCAGCGATTGCCTGGCCGGCTCTCCAAACCCCACGATACGGCGTCTAGGGCTCTTCTGCACCGCTATCGCGTGCACTGCCATCGCGCGCCAGCTGCAGCGCCTGCTCATAAGCCAGCGGGCGCGCCACGCCGCTGAGTTGCGCGGCAATGGCCGCCGCCCGCGCCGGGGGCAGGCTCTTCAGCAGCAACGGCAATGCTCTGGCCAGCAGCGCCGCATCGCCCCCGGCCACCTGCGCGGCACCGGCGATCACCAGCGTGATCTCCCCGCGCGCCATGTCGGCGTCCTGCGCGGCCTGCCGCGCCAGCTGCGCGAGCGTGTCGCGATAAATGGTCTCGTGCACCTTGGTGAGCTCCCGCGCCACGACCGCGGCGCGCTCGCCGCCGAACGCGGCGGCCAGCTGCTGCAGAGTTTCGGCGATGCGGTGCGGGGCCTCGAACAAAACGAGTGTGCGTGGCTCCTGCGCGAGGCGCATGAGCGCGGCCTGCCGCTCGCCGTGTCGCGCGGGCAGGAATCCCTCGAACACGAACCGATCGGTCGGGAGCCCGGCTACGGCGAGTGCCGCGGTCACCGCCGAAGGACCGGCGATGCTGCGCACCTCGAAGCCCGCCGCCGCCACCGCGCGCACCAGCAGGAATCCGGGATCCGACAGCAGCGGCGTGCCGGCGTCGCTTACCAACGCCAGTACCGCGCCCTGCCGCAGCCGCTGGAGCAGCGCTGCGACGCGGCTCGCTTCGTTGTGGTCATGAAGCGAGAGCAGCGGTCGGGAAATTCCGCAGGCGCCCAGCAGCGTCGCCGTGCGCCGCGTGTCCTCGGCCAGCACCAGGTCGGCAGCGCTCAGACTCGCGATCGCGCGCGGACTCAAGTCGCCAATGTTGCCAATTGGCGTCGCAATGACATCCAGCCTTCCCGCGCCGCCAGCCACTATAATCTCCCGCTGCCCCACGTACGCCTAGCTTGCAGGGCGCGGTGCTACACATGCAAACACGACACAACTCTTTCCGCTCCTGGGCCGCGATCGCCACCGCCAGCGCGCTTGCCGCAGTAGCGGGCTGCGCCAGCTTCCCGCCGGCCACTTTTCCGGCGCCAGCGACGACCGGTGCGCCGGCCACGGCGCCCGCCGAGGCGGCCGCCCAGGGCAGGAAGGCGGCTGCGCTCGAGAAATCTGCGCGCAGTGCGGATCCGGCGACCCGACCCGCCCTGCAGCTGCAGGCGGCGCGAGCTTGGCTGCAGGCGGGGCGCGGGGCCGAGGCCGTGCATGCGTTGGACGCCATCACCGCCGTGCTGACGCCCGCGCAGCTCATCGAGCGCCATGTGCTCGAAGCCGACATCGAGCTCGCGAACGGCCGCACCCAGCAGGCGTGGCAGAAGATGAGTGCCATTCCCGAACCCACCGGTACGCCCATCGCACCGCAGTACTTTGCGAGCCGCATGCGCATCGCGCTGGCCGCCGCGCGGCCCATTGACGGGGTGCGCGCCGAAATGGGCGCCGAGCGCCTGGCCACCGCGGCCAGCGAGCGCAGCGCGCTGCGTGAGGAGCTGCTCGCGCTGCTGCGCGCGGCGCGCGAGCATGGCGTGAAACTCGAGCCCGGAGCCAGCCAGGATCCCACCGTGCGCGGCTGGCTCGACCTGGGGGCCATGGCCAGCTCCAGCACCGGCGCATCGATCAGTGGCGCGGTCGAGGCCGGCCGCTGGCGCGCCATGTACCCGGGCCATCCCGCCGCGGAATTGCTGACCACTGCGGTCGGGGCACAGCTGCCCATCGCAGCGCAGCTCCACAAACTCGCGCTGCTGCTGCCGATCAGCGGCCAGGCCGCCGGCTATGCGGCCACCATCCAGGCCGGGTTCAATTACGCCTGGCAGCAGCTTCCGCCCGACACGCGCCCCCAGGTGCAGGTTTACGACACCGGCGTGCTCACGGTGGACGCAGCGCTGCGCCAGGCGGGTGCCGACGGGAGCGACTTCATCGTCGGCCCGCTGACGCGCAAGGAAGTCGACATCGCCGCCAGCGCCTGGTCCGGCGTGCCGATTCTGGCTTTGAATTTCCTCAGCGCCGGCCGCAGCGCTGCCTCCGGCATGTACCAGTACGCGCTCTCCCCCGAAGAAGATGCGCGCGAGGTCGCCCGGCGCATGCTGGCCGCGGGCCAGAAACGCGGCGTGGCCCTCAGCCCCACCGGCGATTGGGGCACACGCGTGCTGGCGGCCTTCTCGCAGGAGCTGCTCGCCGGCGGCGGGACGCTCCTGGCGCAGGGGTACTACGATCCGGCCGAGCATGATTACAGCGTGCCGATCCGCGCGGCGCTCGCTACCGACCAGAGCATTGCGCGTCGACTCCGGCTCCAGGCCGTGCTCGGCCAGAAGCTGGAATTCGAACCGCGCAGTCGCGCGGATCTGGATTTCATCTTCGCGCCGGCGCAGCCCGGGCCCGCGCGGCTGCTGCGCCCGCAGCTGCGCTTCCAGTACGCCGGCAACGTGCCCGTCTATGCGACCAGCGACGCCTACGCCGCCGACGGCGGCGTCGCCAACCAGGATCTGGACGGCCTGATCGTACCCGCCATGCCCTGGGTCGTGCCCAATAGCGGCCCCGCTGCGTTGGTGCGCGACGCGGTGGCCGCCGCCGCGGGCGACAGCACCGCCTGGCAGTCCGGCCTCTATGCCTTTGGCTACGACGCCTGCCAGCTCGCACTGTCGATCGCCGCGGCCGGTCATGACAGCGCCCACGTGCGCGTCGCCGGTCTCACCGGTGAGCTGAGCCTGGGGGCCGATGGGCGCGTGCATCGCACACCGGCCTGGGCACGCATCACACGCAGCGGTGAACCGCAATTCCTGGGCGGCCTAGTGCCCGGCAACGGCGGCAACTAGACGGGGCGCCCATCGACCGGCGACAGATCGGCCGCAGTGCCGAAGAACGGGCGGCGCAGCACCTGCGCGCCGCCGGCCTGGTGCTGCTGCACCGCAATTATCTGTGCCGCCGCGGCGAACTAGACCTCGTGGCGCGCGAGGGCACGAAGCTGGTCGTGGCCGAAGTGCGGCTCCGTGCGTCGCTGCAATTTGGCGGCGCGGCGGCCAGCATCACCCGCGCGAAACAGCGCCGGATCATCTTCACCACACGTCACCTGCTGGCGCGCTACCCCTCGTTGCAGCGATTACCGATCCGCTTCGACGCGCTGCTGGTGC
This sequence comes from Gammaproteobacteria bacterium, assembly GCA_043751915.1. GTDB lineage: Bacteria > Pseudomonadota > Gammaproteobacteria > Steroidobacterales > Steroidobacteraceae > FEN-1191. The sequence goes on from JAYUZI010000220.1 coordinate 3,308, forward strand.
CAGCGGACGACGGTC
>JAYUZI010000221.1:0-12339 GCA_043751915.1 Gammaproteobacteria bacterium
GGGACGGTCTCGAGGTCGAAGACCAGGCGATTCACTTGCGCCCGGCCTTGCTCACCGCCTTGCGCGGCGACCGGCGCCGCGGCGCCTTCATCAACACCGCAACCGCCACCACCAGGCCCGCTTCGTCGGTAAGCGTGACGTGTCCGGCGCCGATGCCAAGTTTCCGGCGCAGCCGCTCGCCGCGCGCGGAGTACACAACTTCAGGCCTGCCCCACTTGTTCTGCACGATGCCCACGTCGCGAATCCACACGCCATGCGCGAAGCCGGTGCCCATGGCCTTGACCACCGCCTCCTTGGCGGCAAAGCGCATCGCCAGGAAGCGCGCGGGACGTTGCGTGCGCGCCAGCTGCGCGTGCTCGGCTGGCAGCAGGAGCCTGGCGACGAAGTGTTCGCCGAACCGGGCGTAGGTTCGCTCGATGCGCTCCTGCTTCAGGACATCGACGCCGATTCCGTAGATCATCGGCGCGCGCCTTGCATTTGCGCGCGCATCTCGCGCACCGCCGATCCGAGGCCGTCGAACACCGCCTGGGCGATGATCGCGTGGCCGATATTGAGCTCGGTGATCTCGGCGATAGCCGCGACTGGACCGACGTTGCGGTAGTTAAGCCCGTGCCCGGCGTGTACCTCGAGACGGCGTGCGACGCCGTGGCGCGCGGCGCGGCGCAGGCGCTCGAGCTGTTGCGCCTGGTGGGTGCCGCTGGCCTCGGCGTACTCGCCGGTGTGCAGTTCGATCACGCTGGCGCCGGCGTCGGCGGCCGCGTCGATCTGCTCAGGCTCCGGGTCGATGAACAGGGCCACGCGCACGCCTGCCGCCGCCAGCCGCGCGCAGGCGGGCCGGATCGTCGCCATGCCGCCGAGCACGTCGAGGCCGCCCTCGGTGGTCAGTTCAGCGCGCCGCTCGGGCACCAGGCAGCAGTCCGCAGGCTGGATTTCACAGGCAAAGGCCAGCATCGGCTCGGTGGCTGCCATTTCCAGGTTCATGCGCGTGGCCAGGAGTCCCCGCAGCGCGCGCACGTCGCGCTCCTGGATATGGCGCCGGTCCTCGCGCAAATGCAGCGTGATGTTGTCGGCGCCCGCCTGCTCGGCAATCAGCGCGGCGTGCACCGGATCGGGATAGCGGGTGCCGCGCTGCTGGCGGAGCGTGGCGACGTGGTCGATATTCACACCCAGTTCGAGTAGTGCGCCCATCAGGCGGATCGCTCCATTCTGGCGACCGCACGCGCTACGGTGCGGACGCGCAGTTCGCGGCCGTCGAGACAATGATCGAGCGCGGCGCGCAGCACCTGCCGCGCCTGGCGCTGCGCCAGCGGATCGGCCAGTGGCTGGTCCGCGGCCAGCGCCAGCAGCACGCGGCCCGGCACCACGCCCTCCCCGGCGGCCGCTGGCCACAGGCCCGCGCCGGGCCGGAAATGATAATACGCGTCGGGCGCCACCGCGCGGCCATCCGCCTCGAAGCGCAAGTCGCTCCCGTAGCCCAGCAGCTCGAGCAGGCGCTTTTCAAAATGCCGCAGCACTTCCTCCAGCGGTTCGCCGGCACGGAGCCGTGTGAGCGTCGCCGCGTAGTGCGCGTAGAGCTCGGGCTGCGGATCGTGCGCCACCGTGAGCGTGAGCAGCAGCTCATTGAGGTAGAAGCCGCTGAGAATCCGGTCCGGGGCGAGCGCCGGGGGCGGCGGGCCGTCGGCTTCCGCGGCCGTGAGCGCCGGCGCCTCGCCGCGCCCGCTCCAGGACAGGAGCAGCGGCCGGAAGGGCTGAAGCCCGGCAAAGCGGCTGCGCGGTCCGCGCGCCGCGTGTGCGAAAGCGCTCAGCCGCCCGTGGTCGCGCACGAACAGTTCGAGGATCAGGCTGCTGTCCCGGAACGGGCGCTGGTGCAGCACGTAGCCGCAGGCCAGCTGGGCGCGCCGGCCGGCGCGGTTCACTCGACCTCCAGTTCACGCAGTGCGCGCGCGTCATCGGCCCAGTTCTCGCGCACCTTGACCCAGAGCGTGAGGTGGTAGCGGCGCGCAAACAGGTGATTGAGCTCGAGCCGCGCCGCCCGCCCGATGCGCTTGAGCCGCTCGCCGCCGGCGCCGATCACGATGGGTTTCTGTCCCTCACGATCCACCCAGACCACGGCGCCCACCTCGACGCGGCCGTCTTCCGTAGGGGAGTAGCTCTCGATCTCGACGGCGACGCCGTAGGGCAGTTCCTCGACCAGCTCGAGCGTCAGTTTCTCGCGGATCAGTTCGGCGATCCGGAAGCGCTCGCTGCGATCGGTCAGCTGCCCAGCCGGGTACAGACGCTCGCCCTCCGGGAGCGCCGCCAGGATGGCGCTGCGCAAGGGCTCGAGGTTGTCGGCCCGGAGCGCCGAGATCGGCACCACGGCGACGAACGGCGCCCGTTCCGCGAGCCTGGCGATATAGGGCAGGAGCCGCTCGCGCGGATGCACGCGATCTACCTTGTTAATCACCGCGATCGCCGGGCGCTCTGACTGCACGACACGCTCGAGTGCCATGGCGTCTTCGTCGGTCCACTTCAGCGCCTCGACGATGAACACAGCCAGGTCGGCGTCGCCCAGAGCGGCGCCGGCGGCGCGATTCATGGCACGATTGAGCGCGCGCTTCGGCCCCTGGTGCATGCCGGGGGTGTCGACAAAGGCGATCTGGCCGGCGTCCGACTCGCTGATGCCGAGCACCCGATGCCGGGTGGTCTGCGGGCGCGATGTCACGATGCTGACTTTCTGCCCGAGCATCGCGTTCAGCAGCGTGGACTTGCCGACGTTCGGCCGCCCGACCAGGGCGACGAAACCGCTGCGGAAGGCGCTCATAGGCCGAGCTGCGCCAGCAACTGCTGTGCGGCCGCCTGTTCTGCTCGGCGGCGGCTCAGGCCCTCGCCCTGTGCGCTGGCTTTCACGGCGTCCACTTCGCAGCTGACGCGAAAGGTCTGCGCGTGCGACTCGCCCTCGACCTCCACCACCTGGTAGCGCGGCAGCGGCAGGCCGCGCCCCTGGAGCCATTCCTGCAGACGGGTCTTGGCGTCCTTCTGTCCGTCGGCCGTGGCTTCGGCGCTGGCATCGAGCGCCGCCAGCGCCGGCGCCAGGACGCGCAGCAACACCCGCCGCGCGGTCGCCATGCCGGCCTCGAGATACAGCGCCCCGCAGACCGCCTCGAGAGCGTCGGCCAGGATGGATTCGCGCCGGAAACCGCCGGTCTTGAGTTCGCCCGCGCCCATGGCGAGCGCGGGCCCGAGTTCCAGCGCCGCCGCCACCCGCGCCAGCGACGTGCCGCTGACCACCGCGGCGCGCAGGCGGCTCAGGGCGCCCTCGTCGGCGTCGGCGTAATGCTCATAGAGGTATTGGGCGACGATCAGGTTGACAATGGCATCGCCCAGGAATTCGAGCCGCTCGTTGTTGTTGCGCGCGGCGCTCCGGTGCGTAAGCGCCTGTCCGAACAGCGCTGCGTCGCGCGGTTCGTACTGCAGCTGGCGGCGCACCCATTCGGCGGCCGGCACGCTGCCCGGAATTTCACCCGCGCTCATCCGTCACTGCAGCTCCACCTGCTTGTTGAACTGCACCAGTATCGAGACGTTGGCGAACAGCGGCGCCAGTTCCTCGTAGTTGGCGATCGCGACCCAGTGATCGCCGTCGCGATGGATGTCGATATCCTTGACGCTCGGATGATCGATGTAGCCAACGTCAAAGCGCTTCTCCAGTGACTGGCGCACGGCCACGGGATTGATCTGGCTATCGTCCTTCGACTCGACGGCCTGCTGTTTCAGCGCCTGCACCACGCGGAAGTAATTCAGATAGATTGGTGTCAGGCGAATGCCGGCATAGACCAGTATGCCAACCGGCACCAGCAGAATCACCCAACCAATCAGGGTCACGCCGCGCTGAGACTTACGCATGGGTCGTACTCCTTGTTCGCATTACTCTATACGCTTGCCGAAACGATGCCAGTCGGGCCACCCGGAACGCCCGAGTGGCAGATTCAGCCAGATCAGCGACGCCCTGCCAACCAGGTGGTCCTCGGGCACGTAGCCCCACACGCGGCCATCCGAGCTGTTGTCGCGATTATCGCCGATCATGAGATATTCGCCCGCCGGGATCACCCGATCGTAGCTGGTGTCGTTGGCATCGGGCTCAGCGCCGCCCTCGGTCTCATCGCACAGATAGCTGTGGTCCATGTCGCGATTGCAGCTGGCGACCGGGCCCGCGTACAGCCCGCCGCTGGTGCGGCATGAGAGCACCTGGTGGTGGTGGGTGCCGAGCAGTTCTTGCCCTAAGCGCATGTTCTGGTAGCAACCGTCGTTGTAGCGGCCCAGATCGGCGACCGGCACTGGCACGCCGTTGATGATGAGCTGATCGTTGCGTACGCGCACCGTATCGCCCGGCAGACCCACCACCCGCTTGATGAAGTTGACTGCCGGGTTGGGCGGATAGCGGAACACCACGACGTCGCCGCGCTGCGGTTCACCGATGTCGAGGAACTTCCGGTTCAACACTGGGGCCCGCAACCCGTAAGCGAATTTATTGACGACCAGGAAATCGCCCTGCTCGAGTGTCGGCATCATGGAATCGGACGGAATGCGGAACGGCTCGAAAATGAAGGCGCGCAACGCCAGCACCAGCGCCGCAACCGGCAGGAAGCTGCGCGCGTAGTCGACGGTGACGGGCAGCGGCAGCAGCGCGTCCGCGACGCCGGCCCGGCTGGCCGCGCGCGCGCGCGCCGGCGCCATCAGGAACCGATCGATCACCCAGACCAGTGTCGAGACCAGCAGCACCAGCACCAGCACCAGGCTGAAATCCAGCTGCTCGGAGATCACCACCCGGACGATGCCGCCAATGATGACGACCGGCAGCACCAGGTATACAGCGCGGATCATTGGCGGGTCCGCCACCACCCCGGGCAGTGCCGCCAGACGCCGGCGCGGCCTCAGGAACCAGTCGTCGATGATGGCCAGCGCCGTCAGCGGGCCGGCCAGCCACGCCAGTAGAGTGGTGATCTGCAATAGCATAGGCAGTCCTTGAATTACTTGCGGCCAACCTGCAGCACGGCCAGGAAAGCTTCCTGTGGTATCTCCACTGAGCCCACCTGCTTCATGCGCTTCTTGCCGGCCTTCTGTTTCTCGAGCAGTTTACGCTTGCGCGACAAGTCGCCGCCGTAGCATTTGGCGAGTACGTTCTTGCGCAGCGCCTTGACGGTGGCGCGGGCGATCACGTGCGTGCCGATGGCCGCCTGCACGGCGACTTCGAACATCTGCCGCGGAATCAGTTCCTGCATCTTGTCGACCAGTTCGCGGCCGCGATGGTAGGAATTGTCCCGGTGCACGATCAGCGCCAGCGCGTCGACCTTTTCGCCATTGATGAGCACATCGAGCTTCACCAGCGGTTCGGCCTGGAAATGACTGAATTCATAATCAAACGAAGCGTAGCCGCGGCTCGCCGATTTCAGGCGGTCGAAGAAATCGAGCACCACCTCGGCGAGCGGCAGCTGGTATTGGATCGCGACCTGGGTGCCGAGGAACTGCATCTTCTTCTGCACGCCGCGCTTCTCGGTGCACAGCTTGAGCACCGCACCGACGTAGTCGGGCGGCACCAGGATGTTGGCAGTGATGATCGGCTCGCGGATTTCCACCACCTCGTTGGGCGCCGGCAACTTGCCCGGGCTGTCGATGTGCAGCACCGAGCCGTTGCTGCAGGCGATCTCGTAGACGACCGTGGGCGCGCTGGTGATCAGGTCAAGCTGGTATTCGCGCTCCAGGCGCTCCTGCACGATGTCCATGTGCAGCAACCCCAGGAACCCGCAGCGAAAGCCGAAGCCCAGGGCGGTGGAGACTTCCGGCTCGTAATGGAGTGCCGAGTCGTTGAGCTTGAGCTTGGCGAGCGCGTCGCGAAAATTCTCATAGTCTTCCGAGTTGATCGGAAACACGCCCGCGAACACCCGCGGCTGCACCTGCTTGAAGCCCGGCAAGGGCGTGGCCGCCGGCCGATTCTCAGCCGTAATGGTGTCGCCCACCGGCGCACCATCGATCTCCTTGATGCCGGCGGCGACGAAGCCCACCTCGCCGGCGCTCAATTCGCGCATGACCACCGATTTTGGCGTGAACCGACCCAGCTTGTCGATGTTGTGGCTGCGGCCCGTCGACATGACGCGGATCTTCTCGCCGGTGCGCAGCACCCCGTTCATGACCCGCACCAGTGAGACCACGCCGACGTAGTTGTCGAACCAGGAGTCAATGATGAGGGCCTGTAGCGGCGCGTCGGAACTACCTTTCGGCGGCGGAATCCGCTTCACGATTTCTTCGAGCAGTTCGGCGACACCCGCGCCGGTCTTGGCGCTCACCAGCGCGGCGTCATGCGCCTCGATGCCGATGATCTCCTCGATTTCCTTCTTGACCCGCTCCGGATCAGCCGCCGGCAGGTCGATCTTGTTGATGACCGGCAGCACGGTCAGACCCTGCTCAACCGCGGTATGGCAGTTGGCGACACTCTGTGCTTCCACGCCCTGCGAGGCGTCGACCACCAGCAGCGCGCCGTCGCAGGCCGCCAGGCTCCGCGACACCTCGTAGGAAAAATCGACGTGCCCGGGGGTGTCGATCAGGTTGAACTGGTAGCGCTCGCCATCATGGGCGGTGTAGTGCAACGCGACGCTCTGCGCCTTGATGGTAATGCCACGCTCGCGCTCCAGGTCCATGGAATCGAGCACCTGCGCCTGCATCTCGCGTTCCTCGAGCCCACCGCACAGCTGGATCAGCCGGTCGGCGAGCGTCGATTTACCGTGATCCACGTGGGCGATGATCGAGAAATTTCGTATGCGTTGCATCGAGTTTGGGAGTCCGCGGCCAGCAGGGCGTTAACAGGCCCACAGGGCCGAGGAGCGCGCGGATTATAACCGCAAAAGCCGCAGCAATTCCGGCGTGTCGAGCCGCCCCGCGCACACCCGCACCCCATCCAGGAGTAGCACCGGCACCTTGTACCCCCAGCGCCGCAGCAGCAGCGGGTCCGAGTCGACGTCCGCGAGCTCCACGGCCGGAATGGCATGGTGCTCGCGCAGCGCCGCGAGCTTGAGCAGCAGCTGCTCGCACAACTCACAATCGGCGCGCGTCACGAGGGTCAGGCGCGCCGCCGGCGTGGAGCTGGTCATGAGCGGGACCGGCGCCGCAGGCTCAGCGCCGCGCTTCGTGCGCCGGCCTGGCCGCTGGCGCGAAACCCTCGCGGAGCGACCCGGCGATGGCGCGCACGGTATCGGGCGGCACTTCGCCCATCACGGTGATCTTGTGACCGTCCATCTCGGTCGAGAGCGCCGAGGAGGAACCCAGGTTCGTCATGCGCTCGGGAACCTGGGGCCGGGGCCGCCCGTCGGCTGCCGGCGACTGCGGCTCCACGAACACCGAAACCGAGGCCAGGCCGTCGCTGAATACCAGGTGGGTCACCGCCTTGCGGCCATCGCCCATGAGGCGCGTGGAGTTTGCGATCAGGCGAAAACCCGGCGGCAGGTCTGCGGCGTCCCAGGTGGCATCGGCGGCCTGCCGGGGCACGGCCTCGGTCGCGGCCGCGCGGTGCAATACACGATATGCGCGCGTCGCCACGGCCGGCTGCAGCGCGGCATCGGGGATGCGCTCGAGCAGCGTGAGCTCGGTGAAGACCAGCTGCTCGACCACGCTGCCCGCGGCGGTGCGCATCTGGGTCTTGAGCGGCAGGGCGCTGGTTGCGTCGATCCAGACCCGGTAGCCATAGCGCAGGTCATCCTGCGGCTCGACGGCCAGGACGCGCGCTTCACGACCGCTGATGCGCGCCGGCGCTTCCTCGCTCAGGCGATAGATCTGTCCGGCTGCGCTGTCGAGGTCCAAGAGGCCCGTGAACAGCAGGCCGCCGCGTGGGCCGCTTTCCACCAGCACCACGCGCTGGTCCGGAAAATAAGCGCGCAGCTCGCCGTCGCGGCGGATGACTTCGCGGCCCGAGCCATCGAGCGAGGCAACCCGCTCGGCGTAGTCGTCGCCTTCCACACGGTGCACGATCCTGAGGGTTTCGCTCTGGCCGTCGTGTTCGTGCACGAAGGTGCCCTGGTAGTTGCGGGTCGCGAGCGCGAGTTCCATGCGCTGCAGCAGGCCGCGCGCGTCCTCGGCGATGGCGGCAAAGCTCGCGGCCAGCGCCACCGCGGCACAGATGCAGATCCTGCTATTGCTTACCATCGGCCATTACGGTGCTCGGCGCCGGCTGCACCAGCTCGTTGCTGACGACCTGCGTCAGCACGTAGCCGCGCGCCAGGGAGTTGGAAACCTCGCCGTGCGCAACGACGTAGTCGGCCAGCGTACTTTGCATGGGCATGTTGGTATCGCTGCTCAGCGGCGGCACCACGTAGCTGAACAACTCATGGCCCTGATTGGTCGTGTTCACGCCGCCGGTGCGCAGCGCCATGCCGCCACCCGCCAGGACCCGCGTTGCCGTGCCCGGCAGCGCCGTGCGCGTCACGGCCGGTGCATAGGCGGTGCGCGCTTCATCCTGCACCGGCAGGCCGTTGCGCAGCAGCATGATCGCCACGCCCGCCACGCCGGCCGCCACGGCGCCACCCAGCGCCGCGCCGCGCAACGTCCGCGCGCGCCGCACGCCCGCGCGCACCGCCCCACCCGCCGCCAGCGCCGCGCTCACGCGCCGCGCGAAATCGGGCCTGACCTGCGCCAGCGGTTCGGCCCGCAGCGTCGCGCCGATCACCGCATAGCGCGACCAGGTCGCGCGCAGCTGTTCGTCACGCGCCAGCCGGCGCGAAAGCAGTTCGCATTCGGCGGCTGGCAACTCGCCGTCGAACATCGCTGAAAGCTGGCTGGCACGTTCGTCCTGGTTCACGGCAACTCCTGGGTGCGGCCGAGGCCGCCGTCAAACACTTCACGCAACCGCCCGTCGATCGCCTCGCGGGCACGGAAGATGCGCGAGCGCACCGTGCCGACCGGGCAGTTCATCGCGGCGGAAATCTCTTCGTAGCTCAGGCCTTCGAGTTCGCGCAGCATGATCGCCGTGCGCAGGTCTTCGGGCAGCGCGCCGATGGCCGCATGGACGATATTGCGGATCTCCTCGCTCAGCGCCAGGCCTTCGGGCGTGTCGGGATCGCGCAGGCGGCTGCTCATGTCGGCGCCATCCTCGTGGCCGGGCGCGTCGAGCTCGTAGCCGACGGGATTGCGCTCGCGTGACACCAGCGCGTTCTTCGCGGTGTTGATCGCGATGCGGTAGAGCCAGGTGTAGAAGGCGCTGTCGCCGCGGAACTGCGGCAAGGCGCGATAGGCTTTGATGAAGGCTTCCTGGGCGACATCTTCCGCGTCCGCCGGATTACGCACGTACCGCATGACGAGCTTGACGACTTTGTGCTGATATTTGAGCACCAGCAGGTCATAGGCGCCGCGCTCGCCGGCCTGCACGCGCCGCACCAGGCTCAGATCGCCCATGGCCGCGCTCATCGCGGCGGACTCGGTCGGCAGCGGTTCGCCGGTGCTGGCGTGCGCAGGTTCTGACCCCGGAAGGATTGGGAAGTTCGCCATAGTTCGGGCCGTCCCTGCACCAAACTTTCCGCAGTTGAGCCCATTCCCGGCCAGTCTAACAGCACTACCAAACCGGGGTTTCATGGCGACCTGCTGTGCCCGACCGGACCCGAGAACTTCATCCTGGCTTTGAGTGCCCGCCACGTCTTCGGTTCCACACCGGACCCGTCGAGGGGAAAATATCGGTGTCCGCCGGGCGTGGGCCACCGCAGCCACAGGATCGGCCCCAGGCGCTGCAGGGGGCCTGGTTGAACATAAGCGGCGGGCAGCGCCGGCCCGGCATGCCGCCAGCGCCCGTCTGCTTCCCAACGCAGTTGCCCGCCACCGGACAGCAAATTCAGTGCCCCGCGCCACCCGGCACCCGCTGCCACTGCCGACAGCCCCAGCCGGCACCACCAGGGCAAGGCGCAACCCACCCACAGGCCCACTGCCAGTGACAGGGACCACAGCGCCCAGGCCACGGCCAGGCGCCGCGAACCGCGCAGCTCAAGCTCCAGCGGGGGTGAGCTGCGCGACGAGCGCGGCGATGGCGGGGTCGGCGGGCCTGGCATGGCCCAGCAGGTAACCCGCAATTTCGGGGTCGGGCAATTCGAGAAACTGCGCAAAAAGGGCCTTTTCGTCAGCCGTGGCCTGCCCGTAGCGGTGCTCGAGCCAGTGCTGCAGGATCAGGTCCAGCTCCTTCACGCCGCGCCGGCTGCGCCACACGAGCTGGCCGGGCGCGCTGCTCAATGCTGCCGCTCGAGCATCAGGCGCTTGATGTCGGCAATGGCCCGCGCCGGGTTGAGATCCTTGGGACAGGCTTCGGTGCAGTTCATGATGGTGTGGCAGCGATACAAGCGGAACGGATCGTTGAGCGCATCGAGCCGCTCGCCGGTGGCCTCGTCGCGCGAATCGACGATCCAGCGGTAGGCGGCCAGAAGCGCTGCCGGCCCCAGATAGCGGTCGCCGTTCCACCAATAGCTCGGGCAGGAAGTTGAACAGCAGGCGCACAGGATGCACGCCGAGGGTCGGTCAATCTTCTCCTGGTCTTCCTTCGACTGCAGCCGTTCGCGATCTGGAGAAACCGGCGTGCGCGTCTGCAGCCAGGGCTTTACCGCGGCGTATTGCGCGTAGAAATTGCCGAGGTCGGCGACCAGATCCTTGACCACCGGCAGGTGCGGCAGCGGGTAGATGCGCACCGCGCCCTGCCCGAGGTCGGCGCAGGCCTGCGTGCAGGCGAGCGTGTTCACGCCGTTGATGTTCATGGCGCAGGAGCCGCAGATGCCCTCGCGGCAGGAGCGCCGGAGCGAGAGCGTCGGGTCGATCTCGTTTTTGATCTTCAGCAGCGCATCGAGCACCATCGGGCCGCACGCCGCCATATCGAGCTCGTAACTATCGACGCGCGGGCGCTGGTTGGCGCCCGGGTCATAGCGATAGACGCGAAAGGTGCGCACCACGGTGGCGCCGCCCGGCGCCGGGTAGGTCTTGCCGGCGCGTGCGTCGATCCTTGAGTTCGGGGGCAGTGTGAATTCAACCATCTTTCAGGAGCCTTGCATCAATAGGTACGCGCCTTGGGCGCTACGGTCTCGACCTCATCGGTCAGCGTGTTCAGGTGCACGGGGCGGTAATCGAACCGCGCGCTTCCGGAACCATCGACCCAGCAGAGCGAATGCTTGAGCCACTCTTGGTCGTCGCGGTCCGGAAAATCCTCGCGCGCATGCGCGCCGCGGCTCTCCTGGCGATTGGCCGCCGAGTTGATCGTGGCGGTGGCCTGCAGCAGGAGGTTTTCCAGCTCGAAGGTCTCGATCAGGTCGGTGTTCCAGATCATGCCCCGATCGCTCACCCGCACGTCGGCGAAGGCGGCGAAGGTGCGAGCGAGCGTCCCGCAGCCCGCGTTGAGCGTTTCGCCAGTGCGGAACACCGCCGCGTCCGCCTGCATGATGCGCTGCATTTCCAGGCGGATCTGCGCCGTGGGCCGCGACCCCGTGGCATTGCGCAAGCGGTCGATGCGTGCCACCGCTTCGTCACCGGCGGCGCGCGCCAACGGTTTCTGCGCCGCCCCGGGCTTGAGCGTCGCGGCGCAATGGCGCGCGGCTTCGCGTCCGAAGATCACGAGGTCGAGGAGCGAGTTGGAGCCGAGGCGGTTCGCGCCGTGCACCGAAACACAGGCCGCCTCGCCTACCGCCATCAGGCCCGGCACCACGGCCTCGGCGCCGTTGGCGCGGGTGACGACTTCGCCCTGCAGGTGGGCGGGCACGCCACCCATGTTGTAGTGCACGGTTGGCAACACCGGAATGGGCACCTTGGTGACATCCACGTTGGCAAATATGCGCGCGGTATCCTGGATTCCAGGGAGCCGCTCGCGGATGACCGCCGGGCCCAGGTGCTCCAAGTGCAGGTCAATGTGATCACGCTGCGCGCCGACGCCGCGGCCCTCGCGGATCTCGATGGTCATGGCGCGACTGACGACGTCGCGCGAAGCGAGGTCCTTGGCGTTGGGCGCGTAGCGCTCCATAAAGCGCTCGCCGCTGGCATTGGTCAGGTAACCCCCCTCACCGCGCGAGCCCTCAGTGATCAGGCAGCCCGAGCCGTATATGCCGGTCGGATGAAACTGCACGAATTCCATGTCCTGCATCGGCAACCCGGCGCGCAATGCCATCCCCCCGCCGTCGCCGGTGCAGGTGTGCGCGGAGGTGCAGGAAAACCACGCGCGGCCATAGCCACCGGTGGCCAGAATCGTGGTCTGGGCCCGGAAGCGGTGCACGGTGCCCGTGGCCAGATCAATGGCCACGACCCCGCGGCAGGCGCCCTCCTCCATGATCAGGTCCACGGCAAAGTATTCAATGTAGAACT
>JAYUZI010000222.1:0-5866 GCA_043751915.1 Gammaproteobacteria bacterium
CATGGCAAACCCCACCTGGAGCAAGGCCAAATAGGGAAGTCGCGGTGGCAACACCGCAGCGCCAGACCTGCGCGTGCTTCCGGGTAGGCCGCTTGAGGCCCACGGCGACGTGGGTCCCAGAGGAATGATTGCCCACGACAGAACCCGGCTTATCGGCCGGCTCTCCTTCTTCACGCTCTGCCGGTGGGGCGCGACAAAAAACGCGCCCCGCGCGTGGGCCCTTTTCCTCAATCTAAATTGAGAATACCCGGGCAACTGTTTGATCGATAAGATCGATAGCTTCGATTGGGGCGCAAATACCTCCGCACGGTGCCCCGATTCGAGCGTAAGTCTTTGTGCGACAGGTAAAAATTCACTGTAAAGCCATTGACATAGCAGGCCGTCGATTTCTATAGTGGCGCTAAGTGGGAAAAAGTGGGGGGAGATGGGCATCATAGGCCTATCGACGTCATGTTTCGCGGTGCAACAAAGCTCACAGTGGACGCCAAAGGTCGGCTGGTCATGCCATCCCGCCATCGCGACCGGCTGCGCGAGCAATGTGGCGGCCAATTGGTCATCACGGTCGATCGCGATCAATGCCTGCTGATCTACCCGCTGCCCGAATGGGAACAAATCGAACGCAAGCTCATGGCGCTGCCGAGCCTGCAGCCCCAGGCGCGTCGCCTGCAGCGGCTCATGGTCGGTCACGCCACCGACATCGAACTCGACGCACACGGCCGGATCCTGTTGCCACAGGAATTGCGCGAATTCGCTGGTCTCAATCGCCACGCGATGCTGATCGGGCAGGGCGGTCGCTTCGAACTGTGGGATGAGGCTCGCTGGATGGAGCGGCGCGACGTCTGGCTCAAGAGCGACGATTCGAGCGGTACCCTGCCGTCCGATCTCGAATCCATTTCACTCTAGTGCCGGATCCGATGCGCCAGGGCGGGGAACTTGGATGAGCACAAACCGGTGCTTGTCGACGAGGTGCTCGCAGCTCTTGCCGTGCATCCGGCCGGCCGCTATCTCGACGCGACCTTCGGCCGCGGCGGCCACGGTGCCCGCATCCTCGGCGCCCTCGGTCCCGCAGGACGCCTCGTCGCCATCGACCGCGACGCGGACGCGATCGCGGCGGGTCGCGCGCGCTTCGCATCACAGAACCGTGTTGCGTTTGTGCATGGAGCCTTTGGCGCGCTCACGGCGCTGCTGCGCACGGCGGATCCGCACGGCGCCCTGTACGACGGCATCCTCATCGACTGCGGCGTCTCCTCGCCGCAGCTCGACAATGCGGCGCGCGGTTTCAGCTTCCAGAAGGACGGCCCGCTCGACATGCGCATGGATCCGCAGCATGGCGAGCCCGTCAGCGAGTGGCTGGCAAGGGCCTCGTGCGAGGAAATGCGCAACGTGATCGCGACGCTCGGGCAGGAGCGCTTCGCGCGCCGTATCGCCGCGGCCATCGAGCGCGCGCGCGCGGCCGCGCCGCTGACGCGCACGCTCCAGCTCGCGAACCTGGTGACCCAGGCCGTGCCGATGCGCGAGCCGGGCAAGCATCCTGCGACCCGGACTTTCCAGGCGCTGCGCATGTTCATCAACGACGAACTCGGCCAGCTGCGTGCCGCGCTGGCGCAGTCCCTCGATTGGCTCAAGCCCGGCGGGCGTCTGGTGGTGATCAGTTTTCATTCGCTCGAGGATGGCGTGGTGCGCGATTTCCTGCGCGCGCACGCCAACGTGGATCCGGCGCTGGCCAGACTGCCAATGATTCCGGAAAGTGCCATGCCAGCAATTCGGCTCGTCGGCCGCAAGCAGCGGGCCGGGGCGGCCGAAGTGGCCGCCAATCCGCGCGCGCGCAGCGCGCTGCTGCGCGTTGCGGAACGCGTCGCCGCGGCAGTGAAATGAAGCCCATGCCGCGCGCGGTGCTCTGGATCAGCGTGCCGCTGCTGTGGGTCGCGGTGCTGGCCTCCGCCGCCGGTGCGATCTACTGCAAGCATCGCGCGCGCGAACTGTTCGTCCAGCTCGAGCACCTCAACAGCGGACGCGATGAACTGGAAGCGGAGTGGGGCCGGCTGCAGATCGAGCAGAGCTACTGGTCGACCTACGCCTACGTGGAAAACGTCGCCAGTGCCCGACTGCAGATGCGCATCCCTGTCTCGCATGACGTCGAGATTCCCCCGCCATGAGCCGTGGTGGCGCACGCCCGGTCGCGTTCCGCCTGCGCTTGGGGCTGGTGTTTGCGGTGCTGCTGGCCTGCGGCTTGGGGCTGGCCGGGCGCGCCGTGCAGCTGCAGCTCGTCCAGCACCGGTTCCTGGCCAGCGAAGGCGCGGCGCGCTTTACACGCGTGGCCGCGATCGTCGCGCATCGTGGCACGATCACTGATCGCTTCGGCGAACCGCTGGCGGTCAGCACGCCGGTCGACGCCGTTTGGGTCAACCCGCAGGAGCTGACCGCCAATATCGAGCAGCTGCCGCGCCTGGCGCGCGCGCTCCACGTCGATTCCCATGAGCTGTCGCGGCACATCAGCACCGGCATGGATCGCGCATTTCTCTATGTGGCGCGGGGGCTCCAGCCCGCCGATGCGCGCAAGGTGCGCGCGCTGCAGATCAGCGGCGTGAATCTGACGCGCGAATACCGCCGTTACTATCCGGCCGGTGAGGTGACCGGACACCTGCTCGGTTTCACCGACGTTGACGACACCGGGCAGGAAGGCGCGGAACTGGCCTTCGACAACTGGCTCGGCGGCGAGGACGGCTCCAAGCGCGTTATCCAGGACAGCGACGGCAACCGGGTCGAGGACGTCGAGAGCATCCGCGCCGTGCGCCCCGGTCGCGAGCTGCGGCTCAGCGTCGACCTGCGCATCCAGTACCTGGCGTACCGCGAACTCAAGGCCGCGATCCGCGACAACCGTGCGCGTGCGGGTTCGGTGGTGGTCATCGACGTACGCACCGGTGAAGTGCTGGCGATGGTCAACCAGCCGGCCTTCAACCCGAACGATCGCACGCAGCTTACCGCCGCCGCCTATCGTAACCGCGCGGCCACCGACCTGTTCGAACCCGGCTCGAGCATCAAGCCCTTCTTCGTCGCCGCGGGCCTGGCCTCCGGCCGCTACCAGGCCGATAGCGTCATCGACACCGATCCGGGCTACCTGCAGGTCGGCACCTCGATCATTCACGACGAACACAACCTGGGCGCGATTGCGCTGGCGACGGTGCTGGCAAAATCGTCGAACGTGGGCATGGCGCGGCTCGCGCTGGCGCTGGAGCCCAGGCAAATCTGGACCACGCTCAACGGCCTGGGATTCGGGCAGGTCACCGCCAGTGGCTTCCCTGGGGAATCGGCCGGGCAGCTCTCCAACTACTCACACTGGCGCAGCGTCCTGCTGGCCACGATGTCGCACGGCTATGGCCTCTCGGTGACAGCGCTCCAGCTGGCGCAAGGCTACGCCACGCTTGGCGCGCTGGGCTTGCGCCGGCCCGTTTCACTGCTGCGCATCGATGGCCCGGTGCCCGGCGAACGGGTCCTCGAGCGGCCGGTGTGTGCGTCGCTCCTGCAGCTGCTCGAAGCGGTGATCACGATGCCTGGCGCCACCGGCGCGCTGGCGGCAATTCCCGGCTACCGCGTCGCGGGCAAGACCGGTACCGCATGGAAGGCCGAGGCCGGCGGCTATTCGCAGAACCGTTACGTTGCCGTGTTCGGCGGCGTGGCGCCCGCGAGCAACCCGCGGCTCGCCGCGGTGGTGGTGATCGATGAGCCGAGCGCGGGCAAGTACTACGGCGGCGACGTTGCCGCGCCGGTGTTTTCCGCCGTACTCGGCGGCGCACTGCGCCTGATGGGCGTGGCTCCCGACGACGCGCATCAGGGCTCCGGCACTACCGCGCCGCCTGGCGCGCAGGTGGCGTTGCGATGAGCGCCGCAGCCATTCCCGTTACTGCAGCCGCCGCCGATACGCCGTGGCGGCCGCTCAAGGCGCTGCTCGGCGGCGTCGTCGATGTGCCCGATCAGTTTCAGGTCGCCGACCTGACGCTCGACAGCCGCAGTGTTCGTCCCGGCGCGGCCTTCCTTGCCTGCCGCGGCCGCACGCGTCACGGGCTCGATTTCGCGCCTGCCGCGGTCGCCGCCGGCGCGTGTGCTGTGCTGTGGGAGCCGGCGCCGGGCGTGAGCGCGCCGCAATTTTCGGCACCGGTGCTGGTGGTCGCGGTGCCGGAGCTCTCGGCCCAGGCCGGGTTCATCGCCGATCGCTTCTTTGGCGCGCCGTCGGCGCGGCTCATGGTGGTGGGCGTCACCGGCACCAACGGCAAGACCACTTGTGCGTGGCTGCTGGCCGCGGCGCTGAGCGCCAGCGGCCGCAGCTGCGCCTACCTCGGCACGCTCGGCGCCGGTCTCGCCGGTCAGGTCGTACCCGGCACGCACACCACGCCGGACGCCGTGACGCTGCAGCGGCAGCTAAGGCAGCTGCGCGATGCGGGCGCGGCGGCCGTGGCGATGGAAGTCTCCTCGCACGCCCTCGACCAGCAACGCTGCGCCGGCGTGCGCTTCCAGATCGCGGCGTTCACGAACCTGAGCCGCGATCACCTCGACTATCACGGCGACATGCGCGCCTACGCCGCGGCGAAAGCCGCGTTATTCGATTGGCCCACGCTGAGCGCCCAGGTCATCAACGTCGATGACGAGTTTGGTGCGCAATTGGCCACGCGCTCGTCGCCCGGTGCAGCGCTGGTTGTCACCGGGCGGCAGGGCGACCCGGCGCAGCGCGTGCCCGGCGCGCGCTTCGTGCACGCGGTCCGCTGCACGCACCAGACACGCGGGCTCGAGATCGGCCTTGCAACCAGCTGGGGCGAGGCGACGCTGCGCAGTGCGCTGCTCGGCGATTTCAACCTCGACAACCTGCTGACGGTGCTGGGCGTGCTGCTGGCCAGCGGCATGGAACTGCAGGCCGCCTGCGGCGTGCTGGCCGGCTGCTCTGCGCCGCCAGGGCGCATGCAGCTCGCCGGCGGCGCGGGGCTGCCGCTCGCGATCGTCGACTACGCGCACACGCCGGACGCGCTCGACCACGCGTTGCGCGCGGCGCGTGCGCACTGCGAGGGAAAATTGCTGTGCGTATTTGGTTGCGGCGGCGATCGCGATCGCGGCAAGCGCGCGCAGATGGGCCGGGTTGCCGAGTCACTGGCCGAGGTACTCTATATCACCGACGATAATCCGCGCAGTGAGGATCCGCAGCGCATCGTCGACGATATCGTCGCCGGACTCCGCGAGCCCGCGCACGCCCAGGTGCTGCACGATCGCGCCCTGGCCATCACGGCGGCGCTGGCCGCCGCCGCTCCGGGCGATGTGGTGCTGGTCGCCGGCAAAGGGCACGAGGACTACCAACTGGTCGGCGCCGAACGCCGCCCCTTCAGCGACCTGGCGCAGGTGCACGCGGCGCTCGCGGCGAGGAGCGCCGCTTGAAGCGCACGCTGGCACAATTCGCTGCCGCCTGCGGCGGGCGCCTGCACGGCGCCGACGCGCAATTCGCCCAAGTGCTGATCGATTCGCGCCCGCTGCGCGCGGGCGACCTGTTCCTGGCGCTCCCCGGCACGCACGCCGACGGCCACGATTTTGTCGCCGCCGCGGCGCAGGCGGGCGCGGCGGGCGCGGTGGTGAGCCGCAGGGTCGATGCCGCCTTGCCGCAGATCCTGGTCGACGAGGTGGCGCGCGCGCTGACGCTGGCCGGTGCCGCCTGGCGCGCGGCGTTTCGCGGCCCGCTGCTCGGCGTGGCCGGGAGTAACGGCAAGACCACCACCAAGGAAATGCTGAGCGCGATACTCGCGCTGCGCGGCGAGTGCCTCGCGACGGCCGGCAATCTCAACAATCACCTCGGCGTGCCGCTCACGCTGCTGCGGCTCACCGAGCGCCA
>JAYUZI010000223.1:0-4333 GCA_043751915.1 Gammaproteobacteria bacterium
CCGCTGCGGAAAATGACCGCGCCATCGCGCTGCTCGAGAAGCTGGTCAATATCAACAGCGGCACGATGAACTTCGAAGGCGTCGAGCACGTGGGCCGGATCATGATGGACGAGCTCGCGCCGCTGGGCTTTACCGTAACCTGGAAGCCGCTGAGCGCGGTCGGCCGCGCTGGCCTGGTGACTGCCGTACACCATGGTGCGGGGCACGGCAAACGCGTGCTGCTGATCGGGCATCTCGACACGGTGTTCGAGAAGACCAGCCCGTTCCAGCACTTCGAGCGGCGCGGCAACATGGCCGAAGGCCCCGGCACCAACGACATGAAAGACGGGCTGGTCATCATGATCGGTGCGCTGCGCGCGCTGCACACCACGGGTGCACTCAAGGCCGCGGACGTGACCATCGTACTGAGCGGCGATGAGGAAGACTCCGGCAGCCCGCTCGCGCTCGCACGCGCCGAAATGATCGAGGCGGCGCGGCACGCTGATGTGGCGCTGGAGTTCGAGGCGCTCGCGACCGAGCAGGGCCACGACATGGGCACCATTGCCCGGCGGAGCGCCACCAGCTGGACGCTGCGCACGTCGGCCCACTCAGGCCATGCCTCCGGCATTTTCTCCGCCGATGCCGGCTTTGGCGCCGCCTATGAACTGACGCGCATCCTCGACACCTTTCGTCGCGAACTGCGCGAGCCGAACGCCACCTACAACGTGGGCCTGTTGCTGGGCGGGGCGAGCGCCACACTGAACAGCGACGGTGCCGGTGGCAATGCGGTGGGCAAGACCAATGTGATTCCCGCGCAGGCTCTCGCCAAGGGCGACCTGCGCACGCTCAGCAATGAGCAGACCGAGCGCATGATTACCCGCATGCGCGCCATCGTCGCCGAGCACCTGCCAGGGACCGAGGCCACGGTTGAATTCGACGAGAGCTATCCGGCGATGGCGCCAACCGCGGGCAATCGCGCGCTGCTCGCGCGACTCAACGAGATCAACGCAGCGCTGGGTCTCGAGCCAATGGGTGAACTCGACCCGCTGCAACGCGGGGCCGGCGATATTTCCTTCGTGGCCGACAAGGTGGACGGTCTGGTCGGTTTCGGCGCCGTGGGCGCAGGCAGCCACGCGCCCGGTGAAACGGTGGATCTTGGCAGTTTCGACCGGCAGCTCAAGCGCACGGCGCTGCTGATCGAGCGGCTGTCGCGCTCCAGGTGAAGGCTACGGTGCGCGCTGCTCGCTGCACCGGTAGCGCGCCGTCGCGAGCCAGTTGGGATTGATCTCGACGCCCCAGCCTGGACCTGAAGGAATGGTTGCGGCGCCATCACGAATCGCGAACGGGTCGCCCAGGAACAAACCCACCTGCCAGGGGTAGTAGTCCGCGCCCTCGATGGAGAACTCGAGGTACTTGCCGGCGTTGGGTATCGCGCCCAGCAGGTGCATGGTGCAGATCGTCACCAGCGACAGGTTTGCGCTGTGCGGCGTGCACGGCATCCCGGCGGCGGCGGCCATGCGCGCCACCTCGAGCGTGCGCGTGAGCCCGCCCATGTACATGACGTCCGGCTGTACCACGTCTACGGCGCGCAGCTCGATCATGCGCGCCCAGGTGGCCAGATCCCAGTCCTGCTCGCCGCCGGTCACATCTAGCTGCAGCGCCGCCGTGACCTGTCGCGTTTCGTCCAGCTTCCAGTAAGGGCAGGGTTCTTCGTAGTGAGCAATGCCTTCGGATTCCAGGAGCCGGCCGACCTCGATCGCGCGCCGCGGCGAGTAGCCGCTGTTGGCGTCCACGAGCTTGGCCACGCCGTCGCCAAGCGCACGCGCGACCGTCGGCACAATCTCTTCCGTGCGGCCGGGCCACTCATCGATATCTTTGCCGCATTCGGCGCCTACGCGCCACTTGAAGGCGTCGAACCCGCGCTCATCGCGCAGGCGTTGGAACCGTGCCGCCTCGGCCTGGGGCGTGATGTCGCGCTTCATCGATGAGGCGTAGGCCCGCAGCGCGCGTGGTTTGCCGCCGAGCAGTTCGACAACCGACTTGCCTTCGATGCGACCGCGCAGGTCCCACAGGGCGGTGTCGAGCCCGGCAAGTGCGCGGCAACGATAACTCCCGGGGTACTTGTGCTCGCGACGCTCGATCAGGTCAACGAGCGTGGGAATGTCGAGCGCGTCCCGACCGAGCGCCCAGGGCGCGATCTGGCGGTGAAAAATGGTCGCGGTAATGTCAGCGTTGTAGGTCGAGGTCTGGCCCCAGCCGACAGCGCCGGAATCGGTCGTGACCCGCACGAAACACACGAACTCGTTCGTAAAAGATTCGAGCTTCGTGATCTGCGGCACGCGGCACTCCTAGCGGTTGACGTCGACCACGACACGGCCGCGCACCTGGCCGGCGACGATGGCCTGCGCGAGCCGCGGCACTTCATCGAGGCGCGCATCGACGATCATCGACTCGAGGCGATCAGGCGGCAGGTCGGTCCGCAGCCGCGCCCAGGCGGCGAGTCTGCGTGGCGTAGGGCACATGACCGAGTCGATCCCGAGCAGGTTCACGCCGCGCAGCAGAAACGGGATCACCGTGTGTTCAAGCTTGCTGCCGCCGGCGAGGCCGACCGCGGCCACTGAGCCCGTGTACTTCATCTGCGCCAGCACGCGCGCCAGCGTGTTGCCGCCCACCGAATCGATGCAGGCCGCCCAGCGTTCGGTCTCGAGCGGGCGCTTGGCCGGTTCCGCAAAGGGCGCGCGGTCGATGATCGAGCTCGCGCCGAGCGAGCGCAGATAGTCATGTGCCTCGGCGCGACCGGTGGAGGCCACAACCTGATAGCGCAGTTTCGCGAGGATGGCCGTGGCGACCGAGCCGACGCCGCCGGCGGCGCCGGTGACCAGCACCTCGCCGGAAGCGGGCGTGAGCCCTTGCGCTTCCAGCGCGATGACGGCGAGCATCGCGGTCAGGCCCGCGGTGCCGATCGCCATTACCTGCCGCGGCGTCACTCCCGCCGGGAGCGGCACCAGCCAGTTGCCGTTTACTGCGGCCAATTGCGCGAGACCGCCCCATTGCACTTCGCCGACCCGCCAGCCGGTCAGCACTACTTTGTCCCCCGGCTTGTAACCGGCGTGGGCGCTTGCGGTCACGGTACCGGCAAAGTCGATGCCGGGCACGTGTGGGTAATTCTTGACGAGGCCGCCGGCGCCGTTGACGATCAGCCCGTCCTTGTAATTGATGGACGAGTACTCGACAGCCACGCGCACGTCGCCCGCGGGGAGGGCGGTTTCAGCAAGATCCTGCACCGTGGCGCTGACGCTGCCGCTGCGATTGTCCACTACCAGTGCCTTGAACATGGTTGCCTTCCTGTGCTTGTTGGCCGCCGCGCGCGGCACGTTAAGCTATTTCCTATTCGTCTGACAAATGGTAGCGTAAAATCCGGTGGCTGGATTCCGCCAATTTGAACAGGCGTTCGCACGATGACCATCAGCAGTCAGGCCATTGTCCGCGATCCACGCGTGGCCGCGCGCCTGGTGCTGCTGGTGACAGCGGCCGTGTTCATCAACTACATTGACCGCGGCAATCTGGCGACCGCCGCGCCCCTGATCCACGACGCGCTGCATCTCAACGAGTTCCAGCTCGGCCTGCTATTCGCGGCGTTCTATCCAACCTACGTGCTGTTCATGCCGGCGACGGGTTGGCTGGCGGATCGATACGGCACCCAACGTGTGCTGGCCGCCGGCATCGCCGTGTGGTCATTGGCGACGTTGCTGACCGGGTTCGCCGGAAGTTTCACGGTACTGCTGACCCTGCGGCTGCTGCTCGGGGTAGGCGAGAGCGTCGCATTTCCCTGTGCCTCGAAGGTGCTTGCCGCCAATGTCGAGGTCGCGCGGCTGGGCGTGGCGAACGGCATCCTCAGCTTCGGCTACCTGCTCGGGCCCGCGGTCGGCACGCTGATCGGTGGGCTGCTGATGGCGCATTACGGCTGGCGACTGGTGTTCATCGTATTTGGCGCGCTCTCGCTCCTGTGGCTGTGGCCATGGTTGCGCGCGGATGTCGAAGCGCCGGCACGCGCCACCGGCGAAGTGGTCAAGCCACCAGCGCTGGCACTGATCCTGCGCCAGCGCGGGCTGTGGGGTGCCGCAGTCGGCCACTTCGCCTCCAATTACACCTACTACTTCATCCTCTCCTGGCTGCCGCTTTATCTGGTCAAGGCCCGCGGCTTCTCCATGGGCTCGATGGCGTGGATCGCTTCCTGGGCTTACCTGATGAACGCGCTGAGCGCGCTCGGGATGGGCCGGCTCCAGGACCACTGGATTCGCAACGGACGCAGCACCACGCTCGTCTACAAGGCCGTCATGGGCCTGAACCACGC
>JAYUZI010000224.1:0-9874 GCA_043751915.1 Gammaproteobacteria bacterium
GCCAGGATGCCTGGAACACGGGGCTCACGGCGCCCAGGGTATCGACCAGGAGATTGGCGATCGCGGCATCGCCGACCGAGCCGGCGGAGGTCCACATCAGTGTGCCGGCGACGCCGCCGACGATGGGCCCAAAAGGCACGGTGGCATAGGCGTAGAGTCCGCCAGCCCGGCCGATACGGCTCCCCGCCTCTGCGAAGCACAGACCCACGAGCCCGATCAGCGCGGCACAAACGAAGTAGGCGAGGATGGCCTGCGCGCCCAGCATGCCGGCAACGATGGCCGGCAGCCCGAAAATCCCGGCTGCCACCGTCAGGTTGACCGCATTCAGGCCCAGGCTCCAGACGCCGACAACGCGTGGCAGAGTTGCCGAATCCGGCGAGTCGTTCGTCGTTGGGGACCTGTTCATCGGGTCGCTATCAGGCGCGCTGGTCTTGCCAGTTCAGCGGCGCGATCTTCGGCAGGATGAACACCCAGCCGACGATGCCCAGCAGATTGATGCCGCCGGCGAGTGCGAAAGCGCTCATGTAGTTGTGGGACCAGTCGATGAGCATGCCCGTGACCGCCGGTGCGATGATTCCGGCGATGTTGCCGCAGGTGTTCTGGACTCCCACCCAGCGCCCCGTGGCCAGCGGCCCGGCCATGATCTGCGCAATTGCGTAGTACCCGGGCGAAGAGACACCGACCGCGAATTCAAAGAGGAACAGGCAGGCGACCAACCCGCGATCGGGCAACAACACCATGCCCGCCATGCAGGCGATCGCCGTCAGGTGATTGAACGCCATGGCGCTTTTGTATATGACGTCGCGTGAATGACCGGCTTTCACCCAGCGGTCCGTGAACCAGCCCATCGCCAGCGCGCTCAGTGCATTGATCGCATACGCCGTCCCGGCCGTCTCGGCCATGGTGGTCATCGAGAATCCGCGCGCCTTCACCAGGTAGACGGGCAGCCAGGCCAGGATAAAGTAGAAATTATAGTTGCCGGCAAAGTGGCCGAGTGACGCACCCCATAGCCCTCGTTGCCTGAGAATCTGCCGATCCGTCGGCGCGCCTGTCGGTCGGTCGACCAGGGCCGGCGCCGATTCGCGCACCCGCGCCCAGGGCCAGAGCCAAAGGAGCGACACGCACCCAAACAGCACGAACACCGGGCGCCAGCCGAAGCGGCTCATCAGGAAGCCGCCCAGCAACGTGCCCACCGCAGGCCCGATCAGGTAACCGAAACTCACGGCGCCGTTGGCGATGCCCGTATGGGTCGGTGGCACGCTGCCAGCGAGGACCTTTGAGGTGCATGGAAACGCTGCGCTCTCGCCCAGCCCGAGCAGGAGTCGCAGCAGGAGCAGCGTGATCAGTCCGGTGGCGAAGCCGGTCAGCAATGTCGCGACCGACCAGATCAGGACGCCAACCGCGAGGACTATTCGGGCGCCAAAGCGTTCGGCCAGCCATCCGGCAGGCGCCATCGCCAGCACGTAGGTCCAGAAGAAGGCTGAGAGCAGGAATCCCAGTTGCGTGGACGACAGGCGCAATTCGTCCTGGATCAGAGGCGCCGCCGTGGCCAGGTTGCCGCGGTCGATGTAGTTGATGCACAGGGCCGCAGACAGCAGCAGCACCACCTGCGTTGGCGACGTCGGTACCTTGCCTGCCGCGGCTTTCAACAATGGCTGGCCCGCACGGTGCCACGCCTCGCGTTCAAGGAACCGCCAGCACGTCGAGGAGCGGCTTGGCCGCCTGCGGCATGCCCTGGCGATAGTCTTCGCCCAGGA
Source organism: Gammaproteobacteria bacterium (assembly GCA_043751915.1). Lineage (GTDB taxonomy): Bacteria > Pseudomonadota > Gammaproteobacteria > Steroidobacterales > Steroidobacteraceae > FEN-1191. The sequence continues at coordinate 1,758 of JAYUZI010000224.1, forward strand.
GCGCAGCGATAGTCGCGGCGATCTGCGACTGGGTCACTGCCGCTACATGCTGGCGTTCGCCAAGCGGCGGGGTATCGGGGCCGATGACAGCGATCCAGATGTTCTCGGAGCCCTTCTGCTCAACGCCATGGTCCTTCCATTCGGTGAGCCCGTGCCCTCGGCCGTGGTCGGCAGTGATGATAAAGGTTGTCTTGTCCTTATATTCCGGGAGCGCTTGCATGCGGTTCCACAGCGCCTCGACGGCGGCGTCGAAATTGTGAGCTGTCTGAAGGACCAGATCGTAGCGACCCGAGTGCGCCCAGTTGTCGGTATCCCCGAAACCCACGAACAGGACGCGCGGGCGATGCAACTTCAGGTGATCGAGCACACTCACCGTAAGAAAGGAATCGTACGGGTCGCTGCCTTCCAGGCGCGTCGTGTTCTTATACAGATCCTGGAGCAGCTTGCCGTGGGGACTATGGTCCGTCGTATCGACGAGTGTGGCGCCCGAGCGGATTGGCAGGTGGCTGCGCGCACCGTTGAAAATATCGTGGAAGGTTTCCCAGGTGGCGAACACCTCGACCTTGTTCTTGAAGCCCGGCCGGCCCGACAACCACTCAAAGACGGTCAGATTAGGATTGGGTCCGAACTCGTTGCTGTTGATGCGCGGGTCGGGCACGCCCGAAGCCATTTCGTTGTAGCCGGGATAGGAAAAAGCGAAGCCGTTGGCAACCTGTGCATGACTACCTTCAGCCGCGTTGCCCAATAGCTGCCCATGGACCCCAATGGTTCGCCAGATGAACGGGAACAGCAGCTGACGCCGTATCCGCGGGTCGGGATCCCAGTAATTTTCACGCAGCTCCTTCTCGGAGGTCCAGTTACCACCCTTATCGGCGCTAAGCAGCTGCTCCTCCGCGCCGGTGAACATTTCCTCGGGCCGCAGGCCGTCGGACACGATCAGTACGACATTGCGGGTCTTGCTGGCTTGCGCCGCCGAGCCCAGCGCGAGACCGAGCAATGCGGCGATTACGATAATCAGCTTCTGGTGCATGGCAGTGACTCTCCCTGGATTGCGGCGCGATCAGAACTTCTGGCTGAAGGTCAGGCCTATATTGCGTGGCCGGATGGGTATGACGTAGGTCGCCGTGCAATGAGCGGGAGCACACTGCGAAAAGCGGCTCTGCTCGCCGCGCTTGTCGAAGACGTTGTTTACGTACAGCTCGGCGGTCCACTTACCGTGCTCGGCTCCGGCCGAGAGATCCAGAGTGAAGTATGCCGGCTGCTTGCCCAGAACGTCGTAGGACGAATCCAGGTAAGGAACCACATCGGTCTGCGTGACGGCTGCACCCTGCACATGAGCGGCCATCTCGCCCAATGGGAATTTGTAGCGTGCAATCATGTTGGCCTTGAAGCGCGGTGACACAGGAAGCCTGGAGCCGGCCGCCGCAATTACCAAGTTTGCAGCCTGGTCGATTGAATTGGGCTCGGTACAGGCATAGGTCGGACTCGGGTATTTGCAGGCGTTCTTTGTCAATTCGGCATGCAACCACGTGGCCGATGCGGACAGCGTGAGGTTGCGTGCTGCTGCCCACTGGAAATCGGTTTCTACCCCGCGAATCGTGGCTTCGCCAGCGTTGATGATCTCCGTAATGCCGTTCTCGCCGGTGATGGCGAATTGTGGATCTTTCCACTTCTCATCGAACAGGGCACCATTGAAGCGCACGCGGCTGTCGAGCCAGCTGGTCTTCCAGCCTATCTCGAAGTTGGTCAGATAGTCCGGCGTATAGGACACCCGGGTACGCACGCGATTGACGCCGCCGGGACGGAACCCCGTTGACAGGGTGGCGTAGACCATCCGTTCGCTATCAAACTTATACGTCAGGTTGATTTTGTGGGTTTCACCGTGATCCTTGGCAGGCGGGTCGAAGATATTGACGCAGGGGCGAACCGGGTCACTCGGGTTCGGTGCACCAGAGCAGAGCTGCTCTCCGCTCGAATGAGTGTAGCCATCAAAAGTGAGCTGGCCGTTATAGCCAAAGAACCCGCTGACCGAGTTGTCGAATTCGAACAGCCGCAGGCCCCCGGTCAGGGTGAGACGGCGCGTCAGGTCGTATGAAAGTTCCGTGAATGCGGCGTAATCCTTGTCGGTGCGATCCTGCGCGTTGAGGTACAACAAGCCCGGTTGGCCGGTAATCGAGTAGATCGTGGCAAGATCCTTGACCCGATACTCATCGCGCGGGGTCGCTTGCTGGCGCTGGAAAAACAGTCCGGCCACCACCCGAAACGGGCGATCCTTGGGCGACGACAAGCGGAATTCGTGTGATTGCTTGCTGAACACCGAGCGGCTGATTGTGGTCTGCGCGGGACTGATCAACTGTCCGGCGTCATTGCGGAAGTTGTCACCAAAACCCGTCTGGCAGGACTGGTACGTCGGCGGATTTACGGTGCATGGGATCCCGCCGTAGTAGCTTGTGTAATAGGCGTCGTACGCGTAAGCGTATTCCGAATAGTCATTCGTCAGATCGACCGTGCGGTGCAGGTAGCCGCCCGTGTACAACAGATCCAGATTGCTGATCTTGCCTTCCACCGTCAGGGCGGCTTGCCACCAGCGGTCGGCGTACTTCTCCGGGCTGTAGCGCGCGACATTCAGGTCACCGAGTGCGGGGTTGAAGGCGAACTGCCCCTTCTGCTTGAGCTGCTGTGCCACCGCGGAGGGTGTAATAGTCCAGCTGTCGCCCAGATTAATTCCTAACGCTGCACGCGCCCCAAAGCTATCCACATCGTTGTAGTGTGATTTCGTAAGACCAACATTGGTGCGGGGTGTGCCCGAGGTCGGGTATACGAGCGGCGTGCCGTCCGCGTTCTTGTCCACCAGGACGTTGTTGATGTACCCGGCGTCATGTTCTGCGAATGCCACCAGCCGTACCGCTGCCCGGTCGCCGAGCGGCACATTGACGAAGCCCTCGATCGTGCCACCCGTCTGCCCCCTGATCGACTCCGACGTCAGGGCGTAACCGGCTGCGAATTTCTTCGCGTCCGGCTTGTTGGTGATGAGGCGCACCGTGCCGGCCATGGAGCTCGAGCCAAACAGGGTACCTTGTGGGCCCGACAACTGTTCCACGCGCGCAATGTCGTAGATGTGCACGTCCAGGTTGTTCGCGATCGTGGTTACCGGCTGCTCGTCGAGGTAGAGGCCGACCAGCGGTTGCGAACCGACCTGTAGGCCGTCGCCCCCGTTGGTGACGCCGCGCACATACAACTGCGACTGGCCAGGGCCGTAACTCTGGCTCGAGAGGCTCGGCAGGTATTTCAGGTAGTCGTCGAAGTGCGCCACCTGCAATTGCTCGAGTTTGCGCGAGTCCAGGGCCTGAATGCTGACCGGGACGTCCTGCAGATTCTGCTCGCGCTTCTGCGCGGTGACGATGATTTCTTCGAGCTGCGCGCCGGCGCTGGCCGGCGCCGGAGGGGTCTGCGCGGCTGCCACGCCCGCCAGCACGGCCGAGATCGCCGAGGCCACGGACCAGGCACCTCTCGGTGCGGGCTGCCGGCTCCGGACAGGCAGGCGCAACAGGTTCTGATGGACCGATTCCCGCATGATCATCCCCCAACATTGTATGCGGGCAATACCCCGTTATGAGGTTCAAATTACCACACCGCGCCGGCGGCCGGTGCGCGATCTGAAGCGCGGCCTGCCGGAGCGCGTCCCGGCCCTACAACGCCCGCGAAATGACTTCCTTCATGATCTCGTTCGTGCCGCCGTAGATGCGTTGCACCCGGCTGTCGGCAAACATGCGGCACACCAGATACTCGTTCATGTAACCGTAACCGCCGTGCAGCTGTACACATTCGTCCAGCATCTTCTGTTGAATGTCAGAGATCCACCACTTGGCCATCGAGGCGGTCACAGTGTCGAGCCTGCCGGCGACTACCCGCGCAATGCAGTCGTCGATGAAGATCCGGGCAACACGCACGATGGTGGCGATCTCGGCCAGCCTGAACTTGGTGTTCTGGAACTCGAACACCGACTGGCCGAAGGCCTTGCGCTCCTTGGTGTAGCGCAGGGTCTCGGCGAGCGCACCCTCCATGGCGGCGACGCCGCAGACGCCGATGAGAATCCGCTCGTAGGGCAGGTCGCTCATCAGCTGGTACATGCCTTTGCCCTCCTCGCCTCCGAGCAGGTTCGCGGCGGGCACGCGGACGTTGTCGAAGAACAGTTCGGACGTGTCCTGGGCGTGCAGGCCCATTTTGTCGAGTACCCGGCCAACGCGATAACCCTTGAGGTCCTTGGTCTCCACCATGAGTATGGAGACGCTCCTGGATCCAGGCGCGTTGTCAGTCTTCACGACCAGCGCAATGAGACCGGCCAGGAAGCCATTGCTGATGAAGATCTTCGAGCCGTTCACCACGTAATGGTCGCCGTCGCGTACCGCACGCGTACGAATGCCCTTCATGTCGGAGCCGGCGCCCGGTTCGGTGATGCCGATTGCGCCGATGAGTTCGCCCGTGGCCATGGCCGGAAGCAGCCGGTGCTTCTGCTCCTCGGTGGCGTGGTTGAGCAGGTAATGGGCCGCGATGCTGTGCACGCCCTGCCCGAAACCGCTCAGTCCCCGGCGGTTGAGCTCTTCGTAGATGACCGCCTCGTGCCGGAAGTCGCCGCCCGCTCCACCGTATTGCGCGGGAATATCGGTGCACAGGAACCCCTGTTCGCCGGCGCGCCGCCAGATGTCCCTGCCGACATGATGCTGTGCGCGCCACTGCGCATCGAGCGGCTTCATTTCCGCCTCCGCGAACTTCGCGACGGCGTCGCGCAGCATCTGCAGGTCATCGTCCATCCAGGGAGATCGCTGTTCATCCATGTGTCATTTACCTCAGGATTGACCCTATCTTACGCTAGCAATAGATCCGATCGGCGCGCCGGGAGAGATTGGTCAGCAGTTCGTAGTTGACCGTGCCCGCAAGCGCAGCCACTTCTTCCAGCGCTGCGCCACCGCCGATCAGCGTCACGTACTCGCCCACTGTCAGCCTCGCGTGCGCAGCATTGGAAACATCGAGTGTCAGCAGATCCATGGAAACGCGACCGATCAGCGATGCCCGTTGTCCATTGCACAGCGCGAATCCCCTGCCGCTGAGCGAGCGCGGGTAGCCGTCCGCGTATCCCAGGCCGATCGTGGCGATTCGCGCGGGCGGCGACACGCGCTGCGTGGCGCCATAGCCGACGCTGGCGGGGGCGGCCAGTGCGCGGATCTGCAGCACCCGGCCCTCGAGCCGCACCACTTCCGCCATGGGGTTGATGCCCGCGGCAGCTGGCCGGCCGCCGTAAAGCGCGATGCCAGGCCGCACCAAATCGCCATGAAAGCGCGGCCCCAGAAAGATGCCCGCCGAATTGGCGATGCTCCATGGGACCTGCGGCCAGTGTTGCCGCAAGGCCCCGAATCGTTCGAGCTGCTGAAGATTCATCGGGTGAGCGGCCTCATCAGCGCAGGCCAGGTGGCTCATCACCAGCACCAGGTTCAATGAGGACTTCAGCTCAGCTGCTTGCCGGAGGACCTCCAGGTCTTCAACCGACAGCCCGGCGCGTGTCATGCCGGTATCAATCTGCAGGGCCGCGGGTGCGCCCGCGGCACGCGCGGCCCAGGCGCGCAGCTCGTCCAGCGTATTGAGCACCGGCAGCAGCCTGTGGTGCGTGAACAGCGGCAGCGAGCCGGCCGGCATTTCATTCAGGACGAAGATCCGCACGGAATCCTGGAGTCGCCGCAGTTCCATGCCCTCGACGAGGGTCGAGACGAAAAATGTGCGGCAGCCTTCTGCGACCAGACGGGCAGCCACGGCTCCCATGCCCAGGCCGTAGGCGTTCGCCTTGACAACGGCTGCGACCTCGGCGGACCCCGCCAGCGCCCGCAGCGTGGCAAAGTTGGCGACGAGCTTAGCCAGGTCGATCGTGATACGCACCGGGCTGTTCATCGCGGCAACGGCCAAGGGTCACGAGCCGGTCAGCGGCGTGAACAATCCATACTGGCGACCGAAATAAAGCAGCGGTTCGCCGTCGCGGGTTCGTGCGGCCTCGACCAGGCCCACGACGATAGCGTGATCGCCGCTCATGAAAACTTCGTTGGTGAGGCATTCGATCTGCGCGAGCGCACCGGGCACCAGTGGCACCTGCACGACGTGACCGGCGTCGAAGTGGGTCTGCGCGGGACGCTCTCGGCCGGGCCTGGCAAAATGGCGGGCAACAGCGGCCTGACCGGCCTCCAGGAGACTCACGCCGAAGGCCCTGCAGGTCACCATTGAAGCGTAGCTGACCGTGTTCCGCTGGATGGCGAACATGACCAGCGGGGGCTCAAAGGACAGCGTGACGAATGAGGAAATGGTCAGGGCGACGACGGCATCGCTGTCCGGCTCATGGGCGGCCACCACGGACACGGCGCCCGCGGAGGCCCGGCCCAGCTGACGATACAGTTCACCCGAAATCGGCATGCGGCAGTCTACCGGGAATGCGCCGGGAGAAAATCAACCAGTTCCGTGCCCTCGCCCACCTGTTCGCCCGCGGCCACCTTGAAGGCCCGCAGCGTGCCGGCGCTGGGCGCCACGACAGTGTGTTCGATCTTCATGGCCTCGAGCACCAGGAGCGGCGCCCCCTTCGGCAACTCAGTACCCACAGTCGCGATCAGTTCGATCACGCGTCCGGGCATCGGGGAGCGGAGCCCGGCCGGGCCGGCCTCGGCGGCCGCGGTCGATGTCAGGGGATCGGCGTGGGTGAGTACCTCGCGGCGCCCGTTCATGAACACGTGCTCGCTGTCGCCCACGCGGACCACGGTGGCGGCGCAGCGACGCGAGTCGATCGTCAGTGCCAGCGTCGAATCGTGGTGCAGAGTTCCGGCGGCGGTCGCGAACTGGTCGTCGATAAACATTTCCCAACCGTTGGCCAGGTACTGGACGCCCACGGTCTTCTCGACTTCGCCGGCGCGAAAAACCATTTGACGCTGAGCCCTGCCGCCAAGCCGCCAGCCGTCAGCCGCGCTCCATGGGGAAGGTCGCGGTTCGCCGTGCGCGCGCAGCAGCGTCGCGACGGTCGCCGCGAGCCAAACATCCCGCGGAGGCGCCGCCGCAGCGGGAAACAGGAATTCGTGCTGCCGCTCAATCAGCGCGGTATCGAGATCCGCGGCGGCGAATGCGGGTGAGGCCACGAGCCGATGCAAAAAAGCGACGTTATTGGCGACCCCGACGATGCGGTATTCATCGAGGGCCGCACGCATGCGGGCCAGCGCGAGATCGCGCGACTCGTCCCAGACGATGAGCTTGGCGATCATCGAATCGTAGTAAGGCGTGATCGCATCGCCCGTCCCTACTCCGGTATCGATCCGGACATGCCGCGTAGGGTCAGGTGAGGCGAGGTACTGCAGCCGCCCGGTCGAGGGCAGGAAGCCGCGCTCGGGATCTTCAGCGTAGATGCGGGCTTCGAGCGCGTGGCCGGTCATGGTGAGTTGGTGCTGGGCCAGCGGCAGCGGTTCGCCGGCGGCCACGCGCAACTGCCATTCCACCAGATCGAGGCCCGTGATCATCTCGGTGACCGGATGCTCGACCTGCAGGCGCGTGTTCATCTCCATGAAGAAGAACTCACCGTCCGGCGCGACGATGAATTCCACCGTACCGGCGCCGACGTAACCTACCGCGCTGGCCGCGGCCACCGCCGCCGCACCCATCGCCGCGCGCCGCTCGTTCGTCATGCCCGGCGCGGGCGCCTCCTCGAGCACTTTCTGGTGCCGCCGCTGCACCGAGCAGTCGCGCTCAAACAGGTGCAGGCAATGCCCGTGCGTGTCGGCGAATACCTGAAACTCGATGTGTCGCGGCCGCAGCAGGTATTTTTCCACCAGCACGCGATCATCGCCGAAGCTGGCCGCCGACTCGCGTTTGCAGCTGGCGAGCGCGGCCGCGAAATCCTCACGCCGATCGACCCGACGCATGCCGCGGCCACCGCCGCCGGCACTGGCCTTGATGAGCACCGGGAAGCCGATATGCTCGGCCGCCTCCTGCAGGTATCGCGCGTCCTGGTTGTCGCCGTGGTAGCCCGGAGTCAACGGCACGCCCGCGCGCTCCATCAGGGTCTTGGCGGCGGATTTCGAGCCCATGGCGCGCATGGC
>JAYUZI010000225.1:0-4960 GCA_043751915.1 Gammaproteobacteria bacterium
GTGGAACTGAACAGGTCGGCGCCGCAGCACACGCAGCGATAGACGCCTGATTCCTTGTGGTGGGCGTAGGCGCCGGTGAAGGCGCGCTCGGTGCCCTTCTCGCGCGTCACCTGGTACTGGAGCGGCGTGAGCCGCGCGCGCAGTTCGGCATCGGTAGGCGGAGCGCCGTTCTGGTCCTTGATCATGGGGCACCCACCTCGCCAATCACGGCCTGGTAAATCACTGCACCCCTGCCAAGCGCACCAGTAGCGCGTTCAGGCGGCGCGAAAATTCCGCGGGCTGGTCAAGTTGCCCGGAATCGTTCAGCCGAGCCTGATCGTAGAGTACCTGCGCCAGCTCGTCGAAGGTCTCGCCCTTGGGGAGCCGCTCGAGATAGCGTACCAGTGGATGCGCGACGTTAAGCTCGAGGGTTGCGGCCGCGGGCGGCGGCGCCTGGCCCTGCGCCTGCAGCACGCGGCGCATCGACTCGGAAAGCTCCGCCTCGTCGCGCACTAGGCAGGCCGGGGAATCGTGCAGCCGGGCGCTCGGCCGCACCTCGCGCACGCGCTCGCCGAGCACATCCTTGCAGCGTTTGAGCAGGCCCTTGTTCTCCTTGAGCGCGGCGTCGACGCGTGCCTGGTCCGCCGCATCGGCGAGCGCGCCCAGCTCCAGCTCGCCCCGGGTCGCGTCCTTGAAGCGCTTGCCGGAAAACTCCGGCAACTGGCCCATCACCCACTCGTCGATCCGATCGCCGAGCAGCAGCACCTCGACGCCCTTGCCGCGCAGCTGCTCGATGTGCGGGCTGCCGCGCGCGGCGGCATGGTTCTCGCCGATCACGTAATAGATGCGCTCCTGGCCGGTCTTCATGCGCGCGAGGTAATCGGCAAGGGTGACGCTTTCCTCGTCGCCTTCATTGTGCGTGCTGGCGTAGCGCAGCAGGGGCAGGATGCGTGCACGGTTGCCCGGGTCTTCGCTCAGACCTTCCTTGAGCGCCCGCCCGAATTCCTTCCAGAAGGCGGCGTACCTGGCCGCGTCTTCGGCCGCCAGCCTGGCCAGCAGCTCGAGCGCGCGACGGGTGAGCGCGCCGCGCATCGCCTCGACCTGCTCGTCCTGCTGCAGCAGCTCGCGCGAGACGTTCAGTGGCAGGTCACCCGAATCGACGATGCCCTTCATGAAGCGCAGGTAGAGCGGCAGGAACTGCTCGGCGTTGTCCATGATGAAGACCCGCCGCACGTACAGCTTGAGGCCGCGGGCGGCCTCGCGCTGCCACAGATCGAAGGGCGCCTGCGAGGGCACGTACAGCAAGCTGGTGTATTCGCGCTTGCCCTCGACGCGGTTGTGCGCCCAGATCAGCGGGTCGACCCCATCGTGGCTGATATGGCGATAGAAGGCCTTGTATTCGTCGTCGCTGATCTCGGTGCGGGGCCGCGCCCATAGCGCCTGCGCCTGGTTGACGGCCTCGTATTCAAGCGTGGCGCCGCCCGCAGGCAGCCGCACCGGGAAGGCAATGTGATCGGAATAACGGCGCACCAGCGAGCGCAGCCGCCAGGCGTCGGCGTATTCGCGCGCGTCGGCCTTGAGATGCAGGATGACGCTGGTGCCACGCTGGGCGCGCGCCAGTGTCTCGATCGTGAATTCGCCGTCGGCGCTCGATTCCCAGTGAATGCCGGCTGCGGGTGGCTCGCCGGCACGGCGGCTCAATACTTCGACACGGTCGGCGACGATGAACGCCGAATAGAAACCCACGCCAAATTGACCGATCAGTTGCGCATCGCGCTGTTGGTCGCCGGTGAGGCGCCCAAAGAACTCCGCGGTGCCGGACTTGGCAATGGTTCCCAGATGCGCAATCGCCTCTTCGCGATTCATGCCGACGCCGTTATCGCGCAGGGTCAGCGTGCCGGCCTTGGCGTCGAAGTCTATCCAGATCGCCAGTTCTGGTTCTTCAGCCAGCAGCTCGGGAGCGCTCAGGGCGAGGAAGCGCAGCTTGTCGTTGGCGTCGGAGGCGTTGGAAATCAGCTCGCGCAGGAAAATTTCGCGGTGGCTGTACAACGAATGGATCATCAGCTGCATGAGCTGGCGCACTTCGGCCTGGAAGCCGTGCGTCTCGCGCGGGTTCGACATCAAAACACCCTCTGGACCGGTAAATGGTACCGGGACCGGGGCGTTTATGGGGCTCGGCGCCCCTTAAATCAAGTCAGGGTTCCCAGCACGTGGCGGGCGGCGGCGAACCAGTCATCCATTTCGTCCCAGAGCAGCAGGAATACTTCCACGGGGGCTTCCTTTGCAGATGTCAGTCATCGTAGAAGGCGCGCCGCGGGCGCGCCGTGCTGCGCCTCACAGGGCGCAGTACTTTTCGGCGCGGTAGCGCTTGCGGCGCTGCGCGGCGCTGCGTACGCTCGCTCTTTCGGACATAAAGCGGCCGCGTCCGCCCCGAGGTTATGACCATGCAACGGATCGTCGTCCTCAACCCCAAGGGCGGGTCAGGCAAGACGACGATCGCCATCAACCTGGCGAGCTACTACGCGCTGCGCGGCGAGCGGCCGACACTCATGGATTTCGACCCGCAGGCGTCGGCGTCGCGCTGGGTGCGCAAGCGCCAGGCCAGCCAGGCGCCAATCCACCTGATCAACGCCTACGAGAAAGACAATCGGGTGACGCGCGCCTTTCAGCTACGGGTCCCGGAGAGCACGGGCCGGGTTATCGTCGACACGCCGGCAGCCATCGAGGCCACGGAGATGCCCGCACTGACCGCCAACGCGGACAAGATCCTGGTGCCGGTGCTGCCCTCCGACATCGACATCCACGCCTGCGCGCGCTGCGTCAGCAGCCTGCTGCTGGTGGCCAAGGTGAAACGTGCAGACAATCGACTCGCCATCATTGCCAATCGCGTGCGCCGCAACACCCGCATGTATCAGTCGCTGACACGGTTCCTCGGCACGCTCGATATCCCGATCATCGCCACGATCCGCGATTCGCAGAATTTCGTGCGCGGCGCCGAACTGGGACTGGGGCTACACGAAATGAAACACTACCAGGTGAGTGAGGATCTGGAAGCCTGGGCGCCGCTGCTGGCGTGGCTCGATGAGCCCTCGGGGCGTGCGGCAGAAGTGACGGCAGGCGCAGCGGGCGCGGTGGCCAGCCCGGCGTTATTTGCCTGAGTCGGGGTCCCAGGAGGTGCGGACTTTGTCCGCCCAGCTCTTGTAGTTCGACCAGGTGTAGAGATTGCGGGTGATGGCCGCGTGACGGCCGCGGGTGCGCTGCATGTGTTGCAGCCAGCGGGCGTAAGCTTCGGCACCACCCTCGGGAGCGGGGGCGCCATCAGCGGCATTCTTGCCGCCGTCCGGTCGTGATGGCGGATCGGTCTTGCTCATGTGCGCTCACCTGTGGCCTGCCGGCAGGGTACGACGACCCCTCCGTGCCGGTCAGGAACTGGGTCACAGCCGCGCGTGCTTAACGAGCGAAATGCATCGCAAGCGACGCCGCCGGTCTCAGCCCGCCAGGCGATAGCAGGGGCGATAGCGGCTGCCGGGTAGCTTCATGCGTTGCTGCTGAACGAAGGCCCCCAGCAGCCGGTCCAGCGGCCCCATCACGCCCGGGTCGCCGGTGAGTTCGTAAGGGCCGTGGCGGGCAATGGCCTCGACGCCACGCTGTTTGACGTTGCCAGCGACGATGCCGGAGAAGGCGCGCCGCAGGTCGGCGGCCAGCTCATGGGCAGGCCGGCCACGGCGCAGGTTCAGCGCCCGCATCGCCGCGTGCGTGGGTTCGAAGGGCAGCTGCAGTGTGGGCGGCACTGCCAGCAGCCAGTTGAAGTTGTAGGAATCATTGCGCGTGCGGCGGAACTCGCGCACCGCCTCGAAGGATTTCACCATGTGGCGGGCGACCGCAGGTGGATCGTCCATGACGAAAGTCAGCCGCGCCAGTGCGGCGGGCCCGAGCGTCCCCTCGATGAACGCGGACAACTGTTCGAACCAGACGGCGCTCTCGCGCGGCCCGGTCAGTACCACCGGCAGCGGCAGATCCGCATTCGCCGGCTCGAGCAGCACGCCCAGCAGGTAGAGAATTTCCTCGGCGGTGCCCACGCCGCCCGGAAACACAACGATGCCGTGCGCCAGGCGCAGGAAGGCCTCCAGGCGCATCTCGATGTCCGGCATGATGACCAGCTGGTTGACGATGGCGTTGGGCGGCTCGGCGGCGATGATCCCCGGTTCGGTCACACCGAGGTAACGGCCGCTGGCAATGCGCTGTTTGGCGTGGGCGATGGCGGCGCCCTTCATCGGCCCTTTCATGGCCCCAGGCCCGCAGCCGGTGCACACGTCGAGCGCGCGCAGGCCGAGCTCATAGCCGACCTTCTTGGTGTACTGGTACTCGCCCTCGCCGATCGAATGCCCGCCCCAGCAGACCACCAGATTGGGCCGCGCCTTGAAATCGAGCACCCGCGCGTTGCGCAGGATGTGGAACACCGCGTTGGTGATCGAGGCCGGTTCGCCCCGATCGAGCCGGCCGCTGCCGACGATCTCGTTGGCGGTGTAGATCACGTCACGGAGCACAGCGAACAGGTGCTCCTTGATGCCGCGGATCATCTCGCCGTCGACGAAGGCCGCCGCCGGCGCGTTGGCGATCTGCAGCTTGATGCCCCAGGCGTGGCGCACGATCTGCACCGTGAAGGCGCTGTAGCGCTCGAAGATCTCGTGGGCGTTGTCGCTCTCGCTGCCGGCGTTGAGCACCGCCAGCGCGCAGCTGCGGAACAGCGGATACAGGCCCTGGGCGCTGGTGTCGAGCAGCTTGGCGATCTCAGCCTGCGACAGGTTTTCCAGGCTCCCGCGCGGGCCGACGCGGGCATCGACCGCGTCAGGGATGACGACGCTGGTGTCCACGGCTGGCCCTAGGGCCTGATCTCGATCGGCATGTTGTCGTGGGTCAACAGCCAGAATTCGACCATGTCGGCATTTGACATCGCGATGCAGCCGTCGGTCCAGTCCGC
>JAYUZI010000226.1:0-3007 GCA_043751915.1 Gammaproteobacteria bacterium
GGCACGAACAGGCGCCACTTGGCACCGGGCTTCATCAGCCGCAGCGCCTCATGCCAGCCCTTGATGACGCCGCCCACATTGAACGTGGCCGCCTGCGCGTGGTTATCGGAATTGTCGAACTCAGTGCCATCGAGCAGCCGGCCGCGGTAGTGCACGGTGACGCGGTCAGCATCCGCAGGTGAGGCGCTTTTGGCATCGCCGGGCGCGACAATTTCGTACTGCAAGCCCGAATCCGTGGTCGTAACGCCCGCGGCCGATGCGTTCTTCGCCAGGAAATCCCTGGCCGCCGCGCGATTGTGCTCAGCGATCTTGTCGCGGCCGGCGCGCACCATCTGCACCGCGCGCTGCCGATCCTCCGGGGTCAGGTTCTTGCCGGCGAGGCCAGCCTTGAGGCCGCGCGTCAGGGCCTCGATGGACAGCGTTGTGTCAACACCGGCGCCGTGCAGCTGGTTGCCGAACACCAGGCCAATGGCGTAGCTCGACTCTTCCGGCGTGGCGGGCGGCGGCGCCTCGGGCTGGGCGGTCGCGGCCGTCGTCGGTGTGCCCGAGGCGGGCACGCGCGTGGGCGCGGCAGTCTGGGCCAGGGCCACCGGGATCAGGGCAGCGAGCGATGCGAGCGCGACGAGGCGCCGCAGCCATGGTGCGTTGTTGAGGTGCATGAGGTTACCTTGGGTTGTCGAAGAAATACGGTCAGGGTTGTCCGGCGGGCCTGACCGCGCGGCGATGCCGGCCCGTGCCGGGCCTGTAAATAAAATTCCAGTCGCAATAGCACTCCGTCTTTTCAAAGCTCGCGTCCGCCGTCGGAAACCCGGCCACCTTGATCGGCTTGCCCTTGGAATTGCTGGTCACACCCATGATACCGCCTTGCGGGGCCAGGATGAGTTGCCAGTCGGTATCGCCGGTCATCGGATCGGGATAAATGCGCCGCAGGAAGCGGCGCGGCACCGGGGTGCGCTTGTCCTCGACCAGATCCGTGAGCGCCAGCGGATATTGACCGCCACTGCGGACATAACGCCCAATCGCCAGGCGAAACTGATCGCCCACGAACAGCAGCTCGGCTTCCTTGTCGCGCCGCAGCTGCGTGCTCCACACGACGCCCACCGTACTCAGCGTGATCCCCAGGATCGCAATCGCAAACAGCAGGCCGATGTAGGTGAAGCCCGATTCGCGGACGCGGAACGATGCTGCGGCGCGCACGGCTACCATTCCTTGTAGGGCTTTCCGTCGCTCCCGGTATCCTCGGCACCGCTGTGCACGTCACGGATGCCCGGGTGGTCGGCGTCCTCGGATACCACCACCTGCCAGCTGTCGGCGGCCTTGGTCATGGGATCCACGGGCACGGCGCGGATGTAATGCCGCTCGACGAGTGCAGCGAGCGAATCAGGGTACTGGCCGAAATCGCCCAGGTGCTTGTCAATCGCCTCGCGCATGACCGAAAGATCCTGGCGCAGCACCGTCTCGCGGGAACGCTCCAGCGCCTTGAAGTATCGCGGCACGGCAATCGTGAGGAGCACAGCGATGATGCTCATCACCACCAGCAGCTCGATCAGCGTGAACCCGCGCCGGCGGCGGCTACCAGTCATGGTAGGGCACCCCGTTGAGGCCTTTGCCCTTGACGAGCGAATAGACGTCGAATACATCGTCGCCCGGCTGCGGATCCTCGGGCGGGCTGGCATAGCTGCGCAGCCCCCAGGTGTCCTCCGGGGCGGCCTTGCCGTCAGGAAAGAACGGGTCGCGCGGGAGCCGGCGCAGGAAGTAGATCTTGACCTTCTGCGCACTGCTGGCGTCCTCGACGCCCTCGTAGAGGACTTTGAGATCGAGCGGGTACCCGCTCTTGTCGGCCTCGATGACGACCCGGCCCTGTTCGGCGGCGTCCTTGTAGGCATCGATCGCGCCACGGATCTCGCGGAGCGCCGCGCGCAATTCGCTCTCTTTGGCACGCTGTATGGTCATGCTGGCGAGCGGCAGTGCGGCGCTGGCCAGAAGACCCACGATGGCCACCGTGATCACCAGCTCGATCAGCGTGAAACCACGGGCTCGCGACGGACGCGCGGCAGTCACGATGCACCCGAGAGCTTCAGTTGACCACGGCAATAGTCAGGGGCGTAGGCGTGCTGTTGGCCATTATGGCCCCGCTCGCGCCCATAACCGTGACCTGGGCAGCGAAGGCCGTCTGCGGCCGCGCCTGCAACGCCTTGAACCGCAAGACCATCAGGTCGCCGTTCCCCGAGGAAACCGGGGATTCGGACGACGCCGTGACGTCCAGCTGCGCGCCGCCGGCACGCCCGATGACCTTGGCGCCCGCGGAACCGGGCACCAACCCGCCGGCATCCCCTGAGATCAGCTGGAAGGCGGCGGCCTCGTAACGCACCTGCGAGCGCAATCGCGCAATATTCTGGTCGCTCTGAAGCTGGAGCGTCACGGTGAACTCATCGCCCACCTTGACTTCGCCCGGTCCGGCCACGGTCGTGGTGACGTGCGGAACCAGGCCGTCACCTTCGGTAGGCCTGCCCGAAGGCACGTCGCTGATGCCCTGCAAGGCGGCAATACGCGCCGACGGCGCGCCCGCAGGCGCGCTCCCGCCGCTGACGCCGCCGGCGGCGCCAATAACCGTGGGCGCCGTACCCATCGTGTTCACGTCCATCGGTGCCCGCGACGGCTGGGCGGTTGCGCCCGCGCCACTCGCCTCTGCCGGAGCGGAATGTGTGGCCGAAGCGCCGCCCACACCCAGGGGCATCAGGCCACTGCGCGATTCGGTGCCATACCAGAATTCCGTCATGTCGCTGGACGGCCGCCGCTTGGCTCGGATCACACGCGGCGTGATTGACAGCACGACTTCACTCTTGCTGTTGTTGCTGGTGTGGTCCGAGAACAGCCGCCCGACGACCGGTATGTCGCCGAGTCCGGGAATCTTCGAGGCGCTGCGCGTGTCGGAGTCGCGGATCAGGCCGGCGAGGATCTGCGTTTCTCCATCCTTGAGCTGCAACAGCGTGGTCGCGTTGCGCGT
>JAYUZI010000227.1:0-4563 GCA_043751915.1 Gammaproteobacteria bacterium
TGACCAGATCAGCGTCCGCTCACCGATCAGTTGCAAGACCCGTTACGGCGTGTGCTGCAATTGCTACGGACGCGATCTAGGCCGCGGCCGCATCATCAACATCGGCGAGGCGGTCGGCGTCATCGCCGCGCAGTCGATCGGCGAACCGGGTACGCAGCTGACCATGCGCACCTTCCACATCGGCGGCGCGGCCTCGCGGGCTGCGGCGGCGAGCAGCGTCGAGATCCGCAACAAGGGCACGCTCCGTTTCCACCACATCAAGACGGTGGAGCACGAGAAGGGTCACCTGGTCGCGGTGTCGCGCTCCGGCGAAATCGGCGTGGTCGACGAGTTCGGCCGCGAGCGCGAACGCTACAAGATCCCGTACGGCGCCACCATCAATTCAAAGGAAGGCGCCAAGGTGGTCGGCGGCCAGGTGGTCGCCACCTGGGATCCGCACACCCACCCGGTGGTCACGGAAGTCGCGGGCAACATGCGCTTCACCGATTTCGTCGACGGCCTGACGGTCGCCACGCAGGTCGATGAGGTCACGGGCCTGTCGAGCACAGTGGTGCTCGATTCCAAGCAGCGCGGCGGCAAGGAATTGCGGCCAACGATCAAGCTGCTCTCGTCCAAGGGCAAGGAACTGACCTTCGCGAACACCGTGATCCCCGCGGTCTACAACCTGCCTCCGGGCGCGTTGGTGAACCTCACCGACGGCGCCAAGGTGTCGGTCGGCGACATCATCGCGCGCATCCCGCAGGAATCCTCGAAGACCCGCGACATCACCGGCGGTCTGCCGCGCGTGGCGGATCTGTTCGAGGCCCGCAAGCCCAAGGACCCGGCGATCCTGGCCGAGAAGACCGGCACCGTGAGCTTCGGCAAGGAAACCAAGGGCAAGCGGCGTTTGGTGATCACCGACGAACACAGCGAGAAGTACGAAGAGCTGATTCCGAAGTGGCGCCAGCTCAATGTGTTCGAGGGCGAGCAGGTCGAGCGCGGTGAGGTCATTGCCGACGGCGAGCCCAACCCGCACGACATCCTGCGCCTGCAGGGCGTCGAGCCGCTGGCCAACTACCTGGTGCGCGAGATCCAGGACGTCTACCGCCTGCAGGGCGTGAAGATCAACGACAAGCACATCGAGGTGATCATCCGGCAGATGCTGCGCAAGACCGAAGTCATGGCGATTGGCGACACGACGCTGCTGCGCGGCGAACAGCTCGATCGTTCGCGGGCGCTGGCGATCAACGATCGCGCGGCCAGCAGTGGTAAGGAAGGCGCGCGGCTCCAGCCGGTGCTGCTCGGCATCACCAAGGCATCGCTCGCCACCGAGTCGTTCATCTCGGCGGCTTCGTTCCAGGAGACCACGCGCGTGCTGACCGAAGCCGCGGTTCGCGGCCTCAAGGACGACCTGCGCGGCCTGAAGGAAAACGTCATCGTCGGTCGGCTGATTCCGGCGGGCACGGGCTTCGCGGCCCATGCTCACCGCCGCCGCAAGAACGACGCCACGGAGCCGCGCGGCTTCATGGACGTCGGCGCCAGCATGGCGGACGCCGAAGAGAGCGTCAGCAGCCCGGTGAGCGAGGAAGAAAGCGCAGCGGGGT
Source organism: Gammaproteobacteria bacterium (assembly GCA_043751915.1). Lineage (GTDB taxonomy): Bacteria > Pseudomonadota > Gammaproteobacteria > Steroidobacterales > Steroidobacteraceae > FEN-1191. The sequence goes on from JAYUZI010000227.1 coordinate 1,584, forward strand.
AGGTGCACTTACCCGGCCATGCGGGGTCGGGGGGTGTGCTACGACTTACGCTTGAGAGTACGGTCCCGGTCGGGCCTGCTCTGGGGCACCTTGCAGGCCATCGGAGTGATGGACGAACACGAGTCGCGATGTAGCGTTCGGGTACGCATGTCTGCGCACTGGTGCGTACGATTGCGTACAGACTGCAGCATGCGCAAGCCTGTAGTATCGCCCCTGAACACGCTCTATCCGATGGTCCTGACTGGGAGAAATCTCATGCGACACCACTTCGTTTTGGGAATGTTTACTGCGCTGATCGTGAGCTCCGCTGCAAGTGCAACAGACTGTTCGATCAGGCCCGCGAAGGGTTCTACGGACGTACAATTGATGAGCCTGGCGAAAGTCACGCCAGCGGACGCCCGCAAGCTGGCCCTGGCACGGGTCAAGTCGCCCGCCACAGTTGCTGGCGCGGAACTCGAGGCCGAGCACGGCTGCCTGCTCTGGTCCTTTGATCTCGCCGTAACCGGCAAGCCCGGCATACAGGAAGTGCAGATCGACGCCGGCAACGGCAAAGTTCTGTCGGTTAAACATGAATCGGCGAAGCATGAAGCGGCCGAAGCAGCGCAGGAAGCCGCGGAAGCCAAGAAGCCTTGAGGTGTCATTGACACAAGCGGAGTTGGCCCGGGCATTGCCGTAGTGGACGCATGGACCACGCGGGTCGTGGCGCCGCTGCTGGTGAGCGTCGCCAATACGGCGCCCCGTGAGGCGCCTCACATCACCGTGGGGCCGGCCTGGTTATCTTTGGACGTCTGTTGCATGTCGAATCCGCTTGGGCTCCCGAGGGCGACCGCTATGCCGGGATCAATATTCGCGCGCTGGTTTGCTGCGTGCCTGGTTTTCGCCGCACTGGCGCTGGGCGGCTGCGCCGCCATGAACAGGAAAGAATGCCTGGCGGTCGACTGGAAGACGATCGGTTATGAAGACGGCGTCGCCGGGCGCAGCGGTGATCGCATCGCCGAGCATCGCAGGGCGTGTGCAAAATACGGTGTGACCCCGGACCTGGATGCTTATCGGGCGGGCCGCAACCTGGGCCTGCGCGAATATTGCCGGCCGCAGAATGGTTCTCAGGTCGGCGAGCGGGGCGGAAGTTACACCGGCGTGTGTCCCGCGGATATGGAAGGCAGTTTCGTCCGTGCCTTTGAGTCAGGCCGGGCGCTGTATAATCTGGAAAGTCGCGTGGCCAATGCCGCGAACCGCCTCGCTGCGGCGCATCGGGAACTCGAGCAGGCCGAACACGGGAGCGTCGAGCAATCGGCTATCGTGATCAGCAAGGATGCGAACAGCGAAGCGCGTGCGCAGGCGCTTCTCAGCACCAAGGATCTGGCGGAGAAGGTGGGGCGGCTCAAAGCGGAGATCAACGATCTTGAACGGGACAAGCTGCGCTACCAACAGGATCTCGCGGAATATCGCGCGGGCCTGCCTCCAGGCGCGTGATTCTTCTGCGGCAGAGCTTTAGCTCGCCATGAGCGGCCGCGACCCCGAGTTTGCGATTCTCGGCGCCGGCGCCCTCGGCTCCATCATCGGTGCGCACCTGGCTCGTTCGGGCCGTGCGGTGCTCATGCTGGCGCGCGGCCCGCGCGCCAGGCAGATCGAACAGCACGGGTTGCGCATCAGGGGGCTGGCAGAATTTTCCGAAGCGGTGCCGGTCCTGACCGATGCCGGAGCGTTCAAGAGTGCCGAATACCTGGTGGTGACCACCAAGACCTATGGCATGGAGGCGGCGCTTGCGCCGTTCCGGGACGCGCGAATCGGCGTCGCCATGTCCTTTCAGAATGGCTTGATGAAGAACGAGCAGCTCGCGGCGGCATTTGGCTCTGAGCGGGTGCTCGGCGCGCTGGCCAACACCAGCGGCGAGGTCATGCCGTCGGGCGAAGTGCTATTTACGCGCAACGAGCAGTTGTGTGTTGGCGAGCTCGACGGGTCCATGAGCGCGCGGGTACAAGCCATCGCGGCAGTCATTGATGGTGCCGGGGTCCGCACCAGCGCCGTGCCCAACATTGAGAGCCTCGAGTGGGCGAAGTTTGCCGCCTGGGCCGGACTGATGGTGCTGTCCATCACCACGCGGGCCGCGACCTGGAATTACATGAGCGATCCGGACGGCGCCCTGGTGCTGGCGCGCCTGGTGCGCGAGGTCGGCGCCCTGGCGGCCGCCTGCGGAGTGCCGCTGTCTGACCAGTCCATGCTCCCGGTAGCGAGCCTGGTCCGGGGCTCGGAGGCCGAGGCGGCGGCTACCATCCAGTCGCTCGGGGCGCAACTTCGGGTGCAGGCTCCCGAGCATCGCATGTCCAGCCTGCAGGACCTGCTGGCCAACCGGCCCATCGAGGTGGAGGAAACGCTGGGGTACGCGGCCCGCAAGGCCACGCGGATGAACCTGTCCCTGCCCTTGTTGGACTCCTGCTATGCGCTCGCCAGCGGCATTAACCGCATGCGCTGAGCGGGTCATCCTGGTTGGCCAAGCCGATCGTTGCCTACTATGATGTCCCCGAGCACAACACAGCGGAGGGGCCCATGCAGCAACTGGTGCACAACTACCTGAAGGCGCTGGAGGCAGGCGACGCCACCAAGGCGGCCGCGCAGTTCATTCCCGACGGCTGGGTGCAGTCGCCCTTCCTCGGGCGCATGCCGGTGCGCCAGTTCGTGAAGAAGGTGGCCGATACCTCGAGCGGCACGAAGCTCACCGTGCACGATGTGCTGGTGAGTGCCGAGGGCCACCTGCGCGCGGTAGCCTATTACAACTACGACTGGCGACTCAAAGACGGTTCGCGCGTGTCCTTCGACTGCGCAGACGTATTCAATTTCGATCCGAGTACGGGACACATCCAGTCGATTGTGCTCGTGTACGACACGCATCCGGTGCGCGGCGTCGTCGAGAACAAGTATCCTTGAGGCGTAGCGAGCGAGCTGCAGCGGGGAGACTCAGATGAAGGCCAGACGCTGGGCC
>JAYUZI010000228.1:0-2998 GCA_043751915.1 Gammaproteobacteria bacterium
ATGCGGGTCAGCAGGTCGGCAACCGGATCGGTCATGCTCATCGTTATGGCTCCTACCAGCTCGCCTTGGCGAGCCCGGGAATCTCGCCGCGGGCGGCGACCTCGCGAATCTTGGTGCGTGCCAGCCCAAACTTGCTGTACACGCCGCGCGCCCGGCCGGTGATCGCACAGCGGTTACGCTGGCGGGTCGGACTCGCATCACGCGGCAGGGTCTGCAGCTTGGCCTGCGCGGCGCTACGCTCGTCGGGTGAGGACTTCGGGCTGCGGATCGCTTCCTTGAGCTGCGCGCGCACCACGGCGTATTTCTTCGCCGTCAGCACCCGACGCTTGTCGCGTTCGATCATGTTGGTCTTGGCCATGCCAGATCCTTGGGAGTGTCCGTCCGCCTACTTGCGGAACGGAAAGTTGAAAGCCGTCAACAGTGCGCGGCCCTGCACGTTGTCGCGCGCAGTGGTGGTGATGGTGATATCCATGCCGCGCACCTGGTCGATTGCGTCGTACTGGATCTCGGGGAAAATAATCTGTTCCTTTACGCCCAGCGTGTAGTTGCCGCGGCCGTCGAAAGCGCGCGCCGAGACGCCGCGGAAGTCGCGGATACGCGGCATCGCCACGCTGATCAGCCGGTCGAGGAATTCGTACATGCGGGCGCCACGCATCGTGACCTTGCAGCCGATGGCCAGGCCCTCGCGCAACTTGAAGGCCGCGATCGCCTTCTTCGATTTGCAGATCAGCGGCTTCTGGCCCGTGATCTTGGTCAGGTCGGCAACCGCCGCGTCCATCAGCTTGCGGTCGGCCACGGCCTCGCCCACACCCATGTTGACCGTGATCTTGGTGATCTTCGGCACCTGCATGGGGTTCTTCAACCCGAGCTCAGCCGTGAGCTGCGGGACGATTTTCTCGCGGTAAATTTGTTGCAGTCTTGCCATAGCTTTTAAACTCGTGCCCTGATGGTTCAGGCGTCGATGACTTCGCCGTTCGACTTGAAGAAGCGCACCTTCTTGCCGTCGGCCAGCGTCTTGATGCCTACCCGGTCGCCTTTCTTGGCAGCCGGATTCCACAATGCGACCTTGGCGAGCGGCAGCGGCATTTCCTTTTCGATGATGCCGCCAGGCTGGTTGGCCTGTGGATTGGGCTTGGTGTGCCGCTTGACGCGATTGAGGTTCTCAACCAGCACGGAGCGCTCCGGCAGCACTCGCAACACCGCACCACGCCGACCCTTGTCACGGCCGGACAGCACCACCACCTGGTCGCCCTTTCTGATCTTTTCCATGGTTGAGCTGCTCCTGCGCCTACAGTACTTCTGGCGCGAGCGAAATGATCTTCATGAACTGCACGGTGCGCAGCTCGCGCGTCACCGGCCCAAAGATGCGCGTGCCGATCGGCTCGAGCTTCGGGGTCAGCAGTACCGCCGCGTTGCCGTCGAACTTGATCAGCGAGCCATCAGCCCGGCGCACGCCGGCGCGCGTACGCACCACTACGGCGTCATACACTTCGCCTTTCTTGACCTTGCCGCGCGGGATCGCATCCTTGATGCTGACCTTGATGACATCGCCCACGGTCGCATAGCGCCGGTGACTGCCACCCAGCACCTTGATGCACATCACCGTGCGGGCGCCGCTGTTGTCGGCGGCATTGAGCATGGAGCACATCTGGATCATGACGCCGCCCGTTCGATGACCGACAGCAACCGCCACGATTTACGGCGTGACAGCGGTCGGCAGGGGGTGATACTGACGGTGTCGCCTTCGCGAGCCTCGTTCTTTTCATCGTGCGCCAGCAGCTTGGTGCTGCGGCGCAGGTATTTACCGTAGGTTTCGTGGCGCACCAGCCGCTCGATCAGCACCGCGATGGTCTTGTCCATCTTGTTGCTGACGACGCGCCCGGTGAGCACGCGGTCGCCGCGCTTCTCGGCGACCTTGGCCACAGCCGGTTCGCTGGCCGTCACGGCCTGTTCACTGTTCATTTCCGCGCTCATCGCTTCCCTCCGCTGGCCTGCGCCGCGACCGCCGGCTGCGCAGTGGCGCCAGCGCGTATCGCCGTCTTCAGGCGGGCAATATTTTTGCGTACCTTGCCGAACTGGTCAGGCTTGACCGGCTGGCCGGTGGCGCGCTGCAGGCGCAGCGCAAACTGTTCCTTGCGGAGCTTGAGCAATTCGGCGCGCTGCGCCGCCGCCGGCTTGTTCCGCATTTCACTGGCCTTCATCAGCGCACCTGCCGTTTCACGAAGGACGTCGTGACCGAGAGCTTGGCGCCGGCGAGACGGAACGCCTCGCGCGCGATTTCCTCGGTGACACCTTCCATTTCGAACAAAACCTTGCCGGGCTTCACTTTGGCGATCCAGTACTCGACGTTGCCCTTGCCGCTGCCCATGCGGACCTCGAGGGGCTTCTTGGTGATCGGCACGTCCGGGAACACGCGGATCCAGATCTGGCCGCCGCGCTTGACGTAGCGGGCCATGGCGCGACGCGCCGCCTCGATCTCGCGCGCGGTCATGCGCGCCCGTTCCGTCGCCTTGAGACCGAAGTCGCCGAAGGCCACGGTACTGCCGCGCGTTGCCAGGCCGTAGTTCTTGCCCTTGAACTGCTTGCGATACTTGGTGCGTTTGGGTTGCAGCATTGCCTTGAATTCCTAACGAAGCCCTGCGTCCTTTACAGTGCCGCCGGAGCAGCAACCGCGGGCGTCGCGGCGGCAGCAGCAGCAGTGGCAGCCGTGGCAGCCGTGGCGGCGGCAGCGGCAGCGGCAGCTACCGCGTCGGCGCCGGCCTGGGCGTTGCGGTCGAGTTCCGCCTGGTCGAACACTTCACCTTTGAAGATCCAGACCTTGACGCCGATCACCCCGTAGGTGGTCTGCGACTCGGCCAGGCCGTAGTCAATGTCGGCGCGGAAGGTGTGCAGCGGCACGCGGCCTTCGCGCACCCATTCAGTGCGCGCGATCTCGGCGCCGTTAAGGCGGCCGGACATGCGCACCTTCATGCCCAGGGCGCCACTGCGCATGGTGCTC
>JAYUZI010000229.1:0-4331 GCA_043751915.1 Gammaproteobacteria bacterium
ATCGCCTGAAGGTGATGGAGCGCCTGCGTGCCGGTGCCGTAGATGCGCATGCATGTGGGCGGGTGCGGCAGCAAGGCGACGATGCCGAGCATTGACAGGGCGGCGGTGCGCCGGCCCGTCACCGTCGCACCATCCAGCGTCAACAGCAGCTCACCGCTCGCCGAGCCCAGCACCGTAACCTGCCCCTGGACGGTTGGCAGGCCGCGGTGCGCATTGTGCGGCATGACCGTGACCAGTTTGTGGACGGCGATGTCGGCCGCCACGGCTGCCATCGACAGCAGCGTGCCGCCGCCCGGAACCGCGATCGCCTGGCGCTGCGGACAGTCGATTTTCCCGCCGGCAAGCTCGAGGGCAGCGGCCCGCAATGCCGCCATCAGTTCCGGATAGGGCAGCAACAAGCCCGTGTCCCGCGCGCTCCGCATTCTCATTCCGACCGCTCCATGGGCGCGATGGCGACCTTGTTCCTCACGTACACGGGCAAGGCCTGCTCGGCGGGCAAGGCCTTCGCCATGCCGTCGTGCGCGGCCAGCGCGGCGATCTCCTGCGCACGCGGCCGGGCCTCGCTCATGAGCGGCGCAAGCTGTGCGGCCAGCGCGGACAGTGCCGGGTACACGGCAAAGCCCGAGCCCACGCCACAGGCCTCACCCGCACCCAACCAGGCGCGCGCGGTTGCGATCATCTCTTCCGGGCGTGCGACGGCCTCCGCGGCGGCGGCGCGGGCATACCCAGCGACCGCCGCGAAACCCGCCCAGTACACCTCGCCCATCCGGGCATCGTGACATACCAACACCCTGTTGACCGCGCCCGCGCTCGCGCTCGCAATCCCGCGCTGCGCGAGCGCGCGCAGATCCGACACCGGGATCACCGGGAGGCCAGCGGAGTAGGCCAGCCCCTGCGTCACGCTCGCGGCGATGCGCAATCCGGTGAAGGCGCCGGGCCCGCAGCCAAAGGCAATGGCGTCGAGCGCGCTCAGCTCACAGCCGGCTTGCGCGAGCAGCTCCTCAACGATCGCCAGGAGCTGACCGCCGTGCCCGCGCTCCGCCGGTGAGTCGCGGCTGATGATTTCACCGTCGTGCCACAGGGCCACGCTGCACCAGTCCGTCGCGGTATCGAGCGCCAACAACTTCATGCCGGCACCAACTCGCGCGCGCTCGAGCGCAACATCGCGATGGCTTCTCCGGCCGCGCGCGTCGGGCGCATCGGCGGCAGGCTCGCGAGCAGGGAGCGGCCGTAGCCGCGCGTCATGAGCCGCGGATCGCAGATCATGACCACGCCGCGGTCTTCCTCGCTGCGGATCAGGCGTCCTACGCCCTGCTTCAACGCCAGCGCCGCTTCCGGCAGCTGGTAGTCGCGGAAGGCGTTGATGCCCTGCGACTGCAGATACTGGGCACGCGCCCGCACCTGCGGATCTTCCGGCGAGGCAAAAGGCAACTTGTCGATGACCACCAGCCGCAGTGCCACGCCTTGCACGTCGACGCCCTCCCAAAAGCTCGCGGTGCCAAGCAGCACGGCACGCCCCGAATCGCGGAAGCGCCGCAGCAGCAGCTCGCGTGGCGCATCGTTCTGCACCAGCAGCGGCCAGGCGGCCGGCCAGTCACGCGCGCGCAGCTCGCGGGCCGCGATGCGTAGCGCACGGTGACTCGTGAACAGCAGGAAGGCGCCGCCGTCGCTGGCCTCGAGCAACGGCCGCGCCGCCTCGAGCACCGCCTCGGTATAGCCGGCGACTCCAGGATCGGGGAGTCCGGTCGGCAGATAAAGCACGGCCTGCCGCTCGTAGTCGAAGGGGCTTTCGAGGCACAGCGTCGCGGCGTCGGCGAGGCCCAGTCGCGCGGAGAAATGCTGAAAATTGCCCGCCAGCGCGAGCGTCGCGGAGGTGAAGATCCAGGCGCTTCGATGCTGATCGACGAGGCCACGGAAACGCGTGGAAATATCGTACGGCAGCATGCTCAACGCGAAGCCGCGCGGCGTGACTGCGATGCTCCGCGCACCGCCCGAGCGCGCCTCATCAGGCTCGGAGCACACGCGCGCGAGGTCCGCGGCCAGCGCACGGGCGCGTGCCGCGCATTGCGCGACGCCCGCGGAATCCCCCTGCGCCTCGAGTCCGCGCGCCAGCGCCCCGCACGCGGCCTGGAGCGATTCGCACTCGCTGCGGGCGTCGGGCTCGAGTTCTTCCCAGGCGAGGCGCCGCTCCTGCCGGCCGAAGCGCGCGTCGAGCGCGCGGAGCGGCATTTCGACGAGCTTCGCGAGCCGGGCGATTCCGCCCGCCGGCGCCTTGACGGCGAGCAGCTCGACACGCATGTCGGCCAGGAGCGTGTCGAACTGGCGGCTCGAACAGGAAACACCGAAGAACTCGGCGGCCAGGTCGGGCAGCTGATGCGCCTCGTCGAGGATCAGCGCGTCTACGCCCGGCAGCAGCTCACCGAAGCCCTCTTCCTTGAGCGCCAGGTCCGCCAGCAGCAGGTGATGGTTGACCACCACGAGATCGGCTTCCAGCGCCGCGCGACGCGCGGCGAACACGTGGCAGCGCGAAAATTCGGGGCAACGCGCGCCGGTGCAACCCTCGCGCGTGCTGGTGAGCTGCGCCCGCAGCGGATGCGATTCACCGAGCTGCGCCACTTCGGCCAGGTCACCGCTCCGGGTCGTGACCGCCCAGTCGCGCACTGCGGCCATGAGCCTGGGCTCCTCGCCTTCGAACAGCGCTTCCTGCGCCGCCGCGCCCGCCAGTTTCGCCAGGCACAGGTAATTGGCGCGGCCCTTGAGGAGCGCGGTGGTCAGCGGGCGACCGAGCGCGCCGGCCAGCAGCGGGATGTCACGCGTATAGAGCTGGTCCTGGAGCGTACGGGTCCCGGTGGAAATGAGCACCCGCAAGCCCGAAGTCAGGGCCGGCACCAGGTAGGCAAAGGTCTTGCCGGTGCCAGTGCCCGCCTCCACCAGCAGGCATTCACGCGCCTCGAAGGCCTGCGCAATGCGTTCGGCCATGCGCCTTTGCGAGGGGCGCGAAACGAAGCCATCGAAGGCACGCGAAAGCGCGCCACCGGGCCGAAACACCTCGTCCAGGGCTGTCATCTCAGGCCAGAACCACGAATGCAATCGATTGCAAGAATTTCACTCTGAACCACCCGGATATACTGGCGCGCACTCCTTGAAGGATACGACATGGCGAGCGCGCCCCATACCCTCGCATCTGTGCCGCAAATCTCCAGAAACGTCGCCGCTTGGGTCGACGAGGTCGCCGCCCTCACCCAGCCCGAGCGCATTCACTGGTGTGACGGGTCGGAGGCTGAGCTGGCGCGGCTGCGCGCCGAGCTGACCGCCCGGGGCGAGCTGCTGCCGCTGAACCCGGACAGTTTCCCGCGCTGCTACCTCTACCGCTCCGATCCGTCGGACGTCGCGCGCGTCGAACACCTGACCTTCGTCTGTACGCGCTCGAAGGAAGACGCCGGCCCGAACAACAACTGGCTGGCGCCGGCCGATGCCCGCGCGCGCATGCAAGGGCTCTTCGCCGGATGCATGCGCGGCCGCACGCTTTACGTAGTGCCCTACTGCATGGGGCCGATCGACTCGCCGTACGCCCGCTGCGGTGTCGAGATCACCGACAGCGCTTACGTCGTGCTCAACATGGCCCTGATGACTCGCATGGGCCGCGCCGCCCTCGAGCGCATCGCTGTCGACGGAACATTTGTGCGCGGACTCCATTCGACCGGCGATCTCGATCCGGCCCGCCGCTTCATCATGCACTACCCGGAAGAGCTGGCGATCGAGAGCTTCGGTTCGGGGTACGGGGGCAATGCGCTGCTGGGCAAGAAGTGCCACGCGCTGCGCATCGCCAGCTTCCAGGCGCGCACCGAAGGCTGGCTCGCCGAGCACATGCTGATCGTCGGGCTGCAAAATCCGGCTGGCGAAACGCACTACGTCGCCGCGGCATTCCCCTCCGCCTGCGGCAAGACCAACCTGGCGATGCTGATCCCACCCGAATCGCTCCCGGGCTGGAAGGTGTTTACGGTCGGCGATGACATCGCCTGGCTGCATCCGGGAAAAGACGGCCGGCTGTGGGCCATCAACCCGGAAGCCGGCTACTTCGGCGTCGTGCCAGGAACCAACCGGGCGACCAACAAGAACGCCTTCGACATGATCAGTCACGACACGCTGTTCACCAACGTCGCGCTCACCGCCGACCAGGAGCCCTGGTGGGAGGGTCGTAAGAAGCACGTGCCGGTGATCGACTGGCGCGGCCGGCCCTACGACAGCGCCAACGGCCCCGCCGCGCACGCCAATTCGCGCTTCACGGTCGCGGCCACGCAGAACCCGAGCTACGGCAAGGCGGCTGAAGA
>JAYUZI010000230.1:0-20381 GCA_043751915.1 Gammaproteobacteria bacterium
TAGTCGAGATACGACTGGCGCATCTCGTCTTCGAGGTTGACCGGCAGGACTTCGCGCGCTATTTCCATCATGAGTAAACCTATGTTTTTACCCGTGAAAGTCTACCACAACGAGGCTGCCCGAACAGTGCGCGCCGCAGGCCCGCGGCCCACTCGCTATACTGGGCGGATGATTGCTGCGGCAAATCTTGACACGGCGGAGCTGGCGAAATTCGAGGCCGTGGCACACCAGTACTGGGACGCGGCCGGCCCGCTGCATACGCTCCACAGCCTGAACCCGGTGCGCGCCGCCTTCATCGCCGCGCGCACGCCGCTTGCCGGTGTCCGCGCGGCGGATGTGGGTTGCGGGGGCGGGTTGTTGAGCGAATCGCTGGCACGCAGTGGCGCCCGCGTGACCGGCATCGACCTGTCGCCGGCGATGATTTCGGTCGCCAGGCTCCATGCCGAAGGCCTGGACCTGCAGCTGGACTACCGGCTGCAGTCGGCGACCGAACTCGCGGCGTCCGCTCCCGGAAGTTTCGCAGTGGTGTGCTGCATGGAACTGGCGGAACACGTGCCGGATCCGGCGGCGCTGCTGGCGGATCTGGCGCGCCTGCTGCAGCCTGGCGGGTCGCTGTTTATCTCGACGATCAATCGCACGCCGCAAGCCTTCTGCGGTGCGATCGTCGCCGCCGAGTATCTGCTGCGGCTGGTGCCGCGCGGCACGCATGAGTATGCGCGCTTGATCCGGCCCGCCGAGCTCGCGCGCGCGGCCCGCAGCGCTGGCCTCGAACTGCGTGAGCTCAGCGGCCTCGAATACAACCCGTTCACGCGCCGCGCGCGCCTCACGGCACGCGTGGACATCAACTACCTGGCGCATTTTTCGCGTCCCGCGGTGCCGGCGTGAGCCCGCGCTCGCAGGCGCGCGCGGCGCTCTTCGATCTCGATGGCACTCTGCTCGACACGGCGCCGGATCTGAGCGCAGCCCTGAACGTGTTGCTCGCAGAGGAGCGGCGCCCACCGCTGAGCCTGGCGATCATCCGCCCACACGTCTCCACGGGCGCGGTCGCCGTGGTGCGCACCGGGTTTCCGGAGGTCGAGGTCGAAGGCGCGGCGTTCGAGCAACTCCGTCTGCGCTTTCTCGATCATTACCGTGCCGCAGTGGCCGTGCATACGCGACTGTTCCCGGGGTTCGAGGCGGTGCTGGCGACGCTCGAGGCGCACGCCCTGCCCTGGGGCATCATCACCAACAAGGCCGGCTGGCTGACCGAACCGCTGCTCGAGGAGCTGGGCCTGCTGGCGCGCGCTGCCTGCGTGGTGAGTGGCGACACGCTGCCGGTGCGCAAGCCCCATCCGCAGCCGCTGCTGCTGGCCGCTGAACGTATTGGCGTGCCGCCATCCGAATGCGTCTATGTCGGCGACGCCCTGCGTGACGTGCAGGCGGCGTGCGCCGCGGGCATGGTGCCACTGGGCGCGCGCTACGGGTACCTGAATGTGGCCGAGGCACCGGATACCTGGCCGGTGGCCGGTTGGCTCGATGAGCCGCAGGATCTGCTGCCCTGGCTGCGAATCGGGCCGCGGGGAATCCACTGATGACGACCGGCTTGCTGCTGCTCGTGATCGGAGCACTGCTCGGCGGCGGCAGCGCGTTGCTGCTGACCTGGTGGCTGACTCGCCGCCAGCTACAGTCGACGCGCGATGCGGAAGCACGGCTCGGGGCCAGTTTCGCCGAACTGGCAAGCGGCGCGCTGCGCAACAACTCGGATATGTTTCTCAAGCTGGCGCGTGAATCGTTCGCGCGCGAGCAGGCCGGTGCGCAGTCGGCGTTGCGCGAACGCGAGGTGGCGCTCGCGCATCTGGTCGAGCCGATCGCCAAGGCGCTGGAAAAGACCGAACTGCAGTTGCAAGGCATCGAGCGCGAGCGGCGTGATGCCTTCACGAGCCTGCGCACGCAGATCGAACAGCTGACCCTGGGGCAGAGCGCCTTGCAGCGTGAGACCCGCAATCTGGTCGGCGCACTGCGGCGACCCGAAGTGCGCGGTCGCTGGGGCGAACTCACGCTCCGGCGCGTGGTGGAAGTCGCCGGCATGTCCGAGCACTGTGATTTCACTGAGCAAGCCAGTGTGGCCGGCAGCGAGGGGCTGCTGCGGCCCGATCTCATTGTGCGCATGCCCGAGGGGCGCGACCTGGTGGTGGACGCCAAGACGCCGCTCGATGCCTACCTCGACGCCATCGATGCGACCACCGACGAGGCGCGCGCTGCGGCGCTGACGCGCCACGCACAACAGGTGGAAGCGCGCGTGCGCGAACTCGCCAGCAAGGCTTACTGGAGCCAGTTCAAGAAGAGCCCGGAATTCGCGGTGCTGTTCCTGCCGGGCGACCAGTTCCTGAGCGCGGCCCTCACCGAGCGTCCGGAGCTGCTCGAAAACGCCATGCGCCAGGGAATCATTCTCGCCACGCCGTCGACGCTGATCGCGTTGTTCAAGGCGGTGGCCTACGGTTGGCGGCAGTCGGTAGTCGCGGAACACGCGGCGCGCATTCTCGATTTCGGGCAGGATCTGCACCGGCGACTCGGCACTTTCGTCGCCCACCTCGATCGCGCCGGGCAGCGGCTTAGCAGCGCCGTCGAGGCCTACAACGGTGCAATCGGTTCGCTTGAGCGCCAGGTGCTGCCGCAGGCGCGCAAGTTTACGGAACTCGGTGCCGTCAGCGGCGAAGTGCTGCCCACCCTTGAACCCATTGACCGGTTGGTTCGCAGCGCGAACCCTCATGCTGATGACCAACCACGTGCCGACCCGCCCACTCCGCCGTAGCCCATGATCGAGCCAGCGCAAATCCGTGTGTACCAATCGCCTGCCGACCTGCTGCGCGGCCGTGTGATCGCCATTACCGGGGCCGGCGATGGTATCGGCCGCGCACTCGCGCTGGCCGTCGCGCGGCATGGCGCGCAGCTGGTGCTGATCGGGCGTTCGGTGCGGCGCCTCGAGGCCGTGCATGCGGAGATTGCTGCGCTCACGCACGCTGACGGCGATGCGCCCGCAGCGACCATCGCGCCGCTCGACCTGGAAAAAGCGCTGGCCAGCGACTATGACCAGCTCGCCGCGGCGCTACTGCAGCGTTTCGGGCGGCTCGATGGCCTGGTGCACAACGCCGCCCTGTTGGGTACCGTAGCGCCGATTGAGCACGCCGATATGCTGAGCTGGTGCCGGGTGCTGCACGTCAACCTGACCGCCGCCTTTGCGCTCACGCAGGTGCTGCTGCCGGCCCTGCGGGCCTCGGCCGATGCCTCGGTGATCTTCACCTCCAGCAGCGTGGGCCGTCGCGGCCGCGCCAACTGGGGCGCCTATGCGGTTTCAAAATTCGGCGTCGAGGGCCTGAGTCAGGTGCTCGCCGACGAGTTGTCGGGAAATTCCGTGGTGCGCGTCAATGCGGTGAATCCCGGCGCGACGCGCACCCGCATGCGCCGCCAGGCGTTTCCCGGCGAGGATGCGGCGCTGCTGCCGGAACCCGCGTCGATACTCGCCCCATATCTGTGGTTGCTGGGGCCGGCCAGCCGCGGCGTCACGGGCCAGAGTCTCGATTGCCAGGCGGCGCGTCCAGTGCCGTTGCCGGCGGAACCGGCTTGAGAAGCGCGGCGATTTCTTCGGGCAACAGCTCGCGCCAGCGGCCGCGCGGCAGCGAGCGTTCCAGTTGCAGGCTGCCGAGCCGGATGCGCATCAGGCGGCTGACCGCGACGGCCTGACGCTCCAGGAGCTGGCGCAGATCGTTGCCGCTCGCGCCCAGCGTATCGATCTGGTACCAGTGATTGCTGCCGGCGCCGCCCGCCGGGACGATATTCAGAACCGTGAGGTTGGTGCCGCGATCGAGCTCCCCTGCCCTGATGCCAGCCTCCTGCTCGGGTGTCAGCTCACCGCGCACCCGCAGGCTGTACACCACGGTCTGCGCGCGCACCGCGCGCTGCAGGCGCCCGGCCAGTTCGCCATCGGCGCTGAGGAGCTCGAGCCCGCCGTCCACCAACGGCAGCGGGCTGATGCTCATGAAACGCTGCCCGGTGCGGCGCGGCAGTTGCGACGCCATTGATTCGGTGCCAGCGGCGTTCGGGAGCAGCGCAATACCGGGTGAGCGGTGGCACAGCAGCACCGGCCGCTCGAGCTCGGCGCGGTTCTGGCGGATCATGCGGCCGTCGAGTCGCAGCTGGTCGCTCCGATCGACTTTGTCGCCGAGGTTCGCTGCCCGGCCGTTGATCGACAGCCGGCCGGCCTTGATCCACTGCTCAGCTTCGCGGCGCGAGGCCACCCCTAAGCGGGACAGCACCTTCTGCAGGCGCTCGGGCTCCGGCGTACGGGCCATCGTCGTTCAGTCTTCGACTGTCGGACCGGCGGCGACCAGCCCTGCCATGGCTGCGGATAATTCGGGCGGATTGCCGGTCTCGTCGTCGGCATCGCCCGCGTCATCGCCCGCGTCCTCACTCAGCATGGCCGCGGCCACCCGCGACGTTTCGCCATCGGCGCCTGCGGTAGTGCCGTTGGCTGCCTCGCCTTCGAGGCCTTCCGGTCCCACCGGGAGCGCAAGCTGCGGGTCGATTTCATCAAGGCCACGCAGTTGGGCCAGCGGCGGCAGCTCATCGACGCCGCGCAGGCCGAAGTAGTCGAGGAACTCGCGCGTGGTGCCGAGCAGCTCGGGCCGGCCCGGGAGCTCGCGATGACCGACGACCCGTATCCAGTTGCGCTCGAGCAGCGTGCGGGTGATGTTGGGATTCACGGCGACGCCGCGCACCGCCTCAATCTCGGCGCGCGTGATCGGCTGCCGGTAGGCGATCAGCGCCAGCGTTTCCAGCAGCGCACGCGAATAGCGCTGCGGGCGCTCGGGCCACAGCCGCGACACTTCGGTGGCAAACTCGCGCCGCACCTGGATGCGCACGCCGCTCGCGGTTTCCTTGAGCTCGAGGCCCCGCGTGGCGTATTCCTGCTCAAGCGCGGCGAGGCAGGCACGAATCGCCGCGGTACCCGGCCGCTCGGTCTCGCCAAACAGCGCCGCGAGTTCTTCGAGTCCCAGCGAGCGACCGGCTGCCAGGAGCCCCGCTTCGACGACGTTCTTGATGTACTGGTCGTTCATCAGCTGCTCGGAGGTTGTTCCTGGTCTGGGCCGGGCACCACCTGCAGTTTACGCATTGGCGGCGCACGGCGCACGTGCAGCGGCGCCAGGGCCTCGGTCTGCACGATTTCAACCAGCCCTTCGCGCAGCAGCTCGAGGATCGCCACGAAGGTCACGGTGACGCCCATGCGGCCCTCTTCCGCGGTGAACAGGCGTACGAAATCGACGAATTCTCCCGGCTCCAGCGCCGCCAGCACGTTGCTCATGCGCTCGCGCACCGACAGCGGTTCGCGCTGCACGTGATGGTGGGCAAACATCTGCGAGCGCGTGGCCACGTCGCGGAACGCCAGCAGCATCTCGCGCAGCGTAACTTGTGGGAGTACCCGCGCCACCGGCCGGTCGCGCAGCTCGGCGCTGGCCTGGAACACGTCGCGTTCCAGGCGCGTGAGCTGGTCGACGTCGCTGGCAGCGCGCTTGAAGCGCTCGTATTCCTGCAACCGGCGCACCAGTTCGGCGCGCGGGTCCTCTTCGCCATCGGCGGCGCTGGCGGGGCGCGGCAGCAGCATGCGGGATTTGATCTCGGCGAGCGTCGCGGCCATCACCAGGTATTCGCCGGCCAGCTCGAGCTGCAGGTCCTGCATCAGCTCGATGTAGCGCATGTACTGGCGCGTGATCTCGGCGATCGGAATATTGAGAACGTCGAGATTCTGCCGGCGGATCAGGTAAAGCAGCAGGTCGAGCGGGCCCTCGAAGGCCTCGAGGAACACCTCGAGCGCCTGCGGCGGGATGTACAAGTCGCGCGGCAGCTGCGTGAGCGGTTCACCATTGACGATCGCGAAGGGCATCTCGGCCTGTTCGGGCGCGCTCGCCATCACCACCGGCGGCGGTGGGTTGGAGACCACGACTTTCAGGTCCGGTTTGGTCATTCGTTTCGCAGGTGCATGGCCCGGCGCACATCATCGAGTGTGTGCCGCGCCGATTCGCGGGCCTTTTCCGCGCCTTCGGCCACCAGATTCTTAACCAGATCGGGGTTGTCCTGGAAGTCCTTCGCGCGCTCGCGCATGCCCGTGACCTCCGCGACCACCTTGTCGATCAGCGGCTGCTTGCACTCGAGGCAGCCGATGCCCGCGCTCTTGCAGCCCGCACTGGCCCATTCACGGGTGGTGTCGTCCGAGTAGATTCGGTGCAATTCGAACACCGGGCACTTTGCCGGGTCGCCCGGATCCGTGCGCCGCACGCGCGCCGGATCGGTCTGCATGCCCTTGAGCTTGCGCGCCACGCTGTCCGGATCTTCGCGCAGGCCGATGGTGTTGCCGTAGGACTTGGACATCTTGCGGCCGTCGAGCCCGGGCACCCTGGGCGTCGCGGTCAGCAACGCCTGTGGTTCCGGCAGGATGCTGACGCTGGTGCCTTCGAGATAGCCCAGCAGCCGCTCGCGGTTCGCCACCGTGATGCGGGTATTGCCGCTCACCAGGTTGCGGGCCCGTTCGAGTGCCGCCGGGTCGCCCTTTTCCTGAAACTGTTTGCGCAACTGCCGGTAGAGGGTGATATTGCGGCCGCCGAGCTCCTTGACGGCGCGCTCAGCCTTGGCCTCGAAATCCTGCTCCTGTCCGTAGAGATTGTTGAACCGCCGGGCCACCTCGCGCGTGAATTCCACGTGCGCCACCTGGTCTTCGCCGACCGGTATTCCGTAGGGGCGGTAGATCAGGATGTCGGCGCTCTGCAGCAGCGGGTAGCCCAGGAACCCGTAGGTTGCCAGGTCTTTCTCGCGCATCTGCTCCTGCTGGTCCTTGTAACTGGGCACCCGCTCGAGCCAGCTGAGCGGGGTGATCATTGACAGCAGCAGATGGAGTTCGGCGTGCTCCGGCACGTGCGACTGCACGAACAGCGTCGCCACGCCCGGGTTCAATCCGGCGGCCAGCCAGTCGATGACCATTTCGTTGATCATCTCTGGCAGCTGTGCGGTGTTGTCATAACCCGTGGTCAGCGCGTGCCAGTCAGCGACGAAGAAATAACACTCGTATTGGTATTGCAGGTCGACCCAGTTACGCAGCGCGCCGTGGTAATTGCCCAGGTGCAGCTGACCGGTCGGGCGCATACCGGATAACACGCGCCGGGCTTGCGGAGCAGAACTCATCCGCCGGCATTATACGGGCCGCTGCCCTGCCCGTCTCAGGCTCCGTGCGTGCTGAATCCGGGCAGTTGGCCGCGCCCCTGGCGCAGGATCACCGGCGGTGTAGCCGTCAGATCCACCACCGTCGTGGGCTCCAGGCCGCAATTTCCCGAATCGAGCACGGCGTCGATCTGATGCTCGAGGCGGGCGCGGATCTCCTGCCCATCGGTGAGCGGCACGGTTTCGCCCGGCAACAGGAGCGTCGAGCTCATGATCGGCTCGCCCAGTTCAGCCAGCAGGAGCCGAGGCACGACGTGGTCCGGGATGCGGATGCCGATGGTGCGCCGCTGCGGATGCTGCAGGCGGCGCGGCGTCTCGCGCGTGGCCGGCAACAGGAAGGTGAACGGTCCGGGGGTGGCGGCCTTGAGCAGGCGGAACTGCCAGGTTTCGACACGGGCGTAGCGGGCAATCTCGGCCAGGTCACGGCACACCAGGGTGAAGTGATGGTGTTTGTCGGCTTGACGGAGCCGTCTGATGCGCTCCAGGGCCTCGATATCCCCGATATGGCACCCCAAGGCGTAGCAGCTATCAGTCGGATAGGCGATCAGGCCGCCGTCGCGCAGGATCTGCGCCGCCTGGCGGATGAGGCGCAGCTGCGGGTTCAACGGATGCAGTTCGAAATACTGGCTCAAGCGGCTAATATACGCGGCCGCAGCGGGCCCTGTGCTCCAAGGCCCCTGCCTGTCCCAGAGGAACCGCCGTCCGATGCAAGCCGCGCTGAACTTCCTGCCGTTGGCCGTTTTCATGCTGGCCTACCATTTCCGCGGCATTTACCTGGCCACGGCGGTGCTGATGGGCGCCATGGTGTTGCTGGCGGGGGTCGACTACCTGCGCGTGCGCCGCGTCTCGCCCATGCACGCGCTCAGCACCGTGCTGGTGCTGGTGTTCGGCGGCGCGACGCTGGCGTTTCACGATCCGCGTTTTCTGAAGATCAAACCCACGTTGCTGCTGTGGCTCATGGCTCTGGCGTTCCTCGGCAGCCAGTGGATCGGCCGGACGCCGCTCGTGCAGCGGCTCCTCGAGCCTGCGCTCACGCCCGGTACCAGCGTGCCGCGCGAGCGTTGGCTGCGCGTCAACAGTGTCTGGGTGGTCGTCTATCTGTTGCTCGGCGCCCTGAACCTGTACGTGGCGCAGCACGCGAGCGAGCAGGCCTGGGTCTACTTCAAGGGCTTCGGGCTGACGATCGCGCTGATGGCGCTCGCCATGGGGCAGGCTCTGTGGCTGCACGGGCGCCCCGGGGCCGCGACCGGCAAGACAGGCTCATGACGGCGCCGCCGCCGCTCGTTTCCCGGGTTGAACGAATCCGCGCGGTGGTGCAGGATGCGCTCCATCCCGTTCTGCTCGAGATTCGCGATGACAGTGCGGCCCACATCGGTCATGTCGGTGGTGGCGGCAAGGGGCACTTTAAACTCGTGATCGTGTCTGAGCTGTTTTCCGGGAAGTCGCTCCTGCAGCGGCACAGGCTGGTGCACGATGCGCTTGCCGGCCTCATGGAGAGCGACATACACGCGCTGGTCTTGAGTACCAAGGCGCCTGAAGACGTTTGTTAAGTTAGTCTTATAACCTTATGAGAAATAATATGAATATGGTCAGAATCGCAGCGGTAATTGCACTCGCCCTGGTCGCGGGCTGCGCACCCAAGGGCGAGCCGGCGGCCACGGGTGCGGTGGCGTCCAAGCCGGTCGCTACGATCAATGCTCGAGCGATCTCCACCGCCCAGTTCGACTTCTTCGTCAAGACCGTGACGGGCAAGCCCGTCGGTGAGCTGACCGCCGATCAGCGCGCGCAGGTGCTCGATTCCCTGGTGCGCGCCGAAGTGGTCGCGCAGCAGGCTGAAAAGGACGGCCTGGACAAGCAGGGTGATGCGCCGGTCTCGCTGGCGATGGCGCGCCTGCAGATTCTCGAGCAGGCCGCGATGGCGAATTATCTCAAGGATCGCAAGCCGAGCGACGCGGAACTCAAATCCGAATACGACACCCAGGTCGCGGCAATGCCCAAAACCCAATACAAGGCCCGCCACATCCTGGTGAAGACCAAGGATGAGGCCGACAAGGTCCTTGCGGCGCTCAAGAAGGGCGCCAAGTTCGAGAAACTGGCTGCGGAGCAATCGCTTGACGGCTCCAAGACCAACGGTGGCGACCTGGGCTGGTTCAGCCCCACCAACATGGTCAAGCCCTTCGCCGAAGCCGTGGCGGGACTCAAAAAAGGCGAAACCACGAGCGCGCCGGTGCAGACTGAATTTGGCTGGCACGTCATCCGGCTCGACGACCTGCGCGAGACCGCGCCGCCGGCGTTTGACACGGTCAAGGATCGCCTGGTGCAGATTGTCGAGGCCAAGAAATTCAAGACCTATGGCGACGGGCTGATGACCGCTGCAAAAGTCGAGAAGACCCCCTGACCGGGGCCTGCGGCTAGACGGTCGCCTCGAACTGCGCTGCCAGGAACTGCCTGAAGACCGCCACGGCGCGTGCCGTGGGCGGCTGACGGTCGGCGGCATAGCCGGGCGCCGTCATGCCCTGCTGCGTCGATGAGGCAAGTTCGATATCGAAGCGCAGTGCCTGGCGGGCGGCCCTGGCGGTGAGAAAGACGCTCGCCCGGTCGGCGGGTTCCGTGCTCTGGTACCGGTAGTCAAAGCATTGCCACAGGCTGCGGCCGGCGGCGAACGGCATGACCTGGATGGCGCTGAGCCCATCAGGACGAAATTCAAGCAGCAGGTTTGGCCACAGGTAGCGCCTCGCCCACGAGGCTGCTGGGCGGCCGTGAGCGAGCGTGGCGAGCCGCTGCGCCGACCAGGAATCGCCGCCGTTGGGCGTCGCGCGCCAGCTGATCTGGTGATGCACAGCATCAACCACCATGACTGGATTGCGAAAGTTGAGCACGCCGTCGCTGGCCTCGTACTCGGGCAGCCGGTGCAACAGCAGCTGCTCCACGGCCGTTTTCCAGTCGGCTGCGACCTCGAACTCTGCGTAGGCACCGTCAGAGGCGATACCGCCGCCTGCCCTGCTGCCACGAATATCAGCCGTGAAAGCCGGCGCAGCGCTGGCAGCGCCAGGGCTGACCAGCACGAGTCCCGCGACTGTGGTGGTGTCCATGGCGATCAGAGCCGCGTTTTCCGCTGCTGCCAGGGCCCCGCCGTTGAACGCAAAGCTGAGGCGGTGCAGCGGGCAGGAAATAGCGCCGTGCAGATGGCCACGGCGCGCCATCACCAGCGCATGGGGCTGCCGCGGGCAAGTGTTGCGGAACGCGCGCAACTGCCCGCCGTCGCGCACTACCAGTGCCCGGCTGGTGGCCAGCGTCAGTGCCAGGTAGTCGCCGTGGGCCGGCATTTCCAGCTCGTGACCCGCGAACTGCCAGGCGCGCTCGAAACATCGCGCCCGCTCCTCCGCAAAGCGCACGGCGGGCGGCAGGCTGTCCCAGCCCGGCGCCGCACCGTGGGCCGGGAAGTGGCCCGGAAATACCGAGGACAGATAGGCCATGCAGCGCCGCCGCGCCGCGGCGCGGTCGATGTCCTCCTCGGCCTGGAAAGCGAAGCTCTGCCAGAGCATTTCGAGCACACCGCTCAGGCCCAGGGCGATGGCGTCGGGGTCCAGGTGCGGCCGACGGCTCTCCTCGATCATGCGGCCGATGAGGTCCAGCACCATGTCGGCGAAGCGTTCATCTTTCTGGCCGCAGATTTCCAGGTATTCCTGGCGGGCGGTCGCCTCGCCCCAGAACGCGTACCAGACCGAGACCTTGCGCGGGCTGGCAACCGCCGGGTCGAGGTACAACTCGACCATTTTCTGCAGCGCCTGCACCGGCGAATGCCGCAGCTTGCCGACCGGCTCGAGCACCTGTTGTTCGAATTCGGTGGCCAGGAAACGCAGCGACGCCACCAGCATCGCGCCTTTGGACTTGAAGTAGAATCGCACGATGCCGGGTGACAATTTCGCGATAGCCACGACTTTTGCCACGGTCGTGCGCGACGGCCCGTAGATATGGAGCGCGGAGATACAGGCGTCGATCAGCCTTTGTCGCTGCCGCGTTGCGGACAGTCGATGTCGCGGGGCCTTGACCGGCGTCTGGCGGCGAGCGGCGCGGCGTGCGCTCAAGGGGACGTTCCGGTGCCGGCGCTCATAGCGGGCCAGGCACCGGCCCGGGGCCATGCGACGGGTAAAGCCGCGGCGGATTTGGCATAGTCGCACATCAGATGAATCGCAACTTCCTCTCGAAAATCCAGCTCGGCAGGCACCGGCGCTGGCTGATCATCGCACCACCACTGCTTTTCCTGCTGGTTTTCTTCCTGATTCCGTTCGGTTTTGCGCTGACCATCAGTTTTGCGCAGACCGCGATCCGCGTGCCACCCTATACCGACGTGCTGTCGATGAACGCTCACCATCATCTGCATCTCGCCGCGACGCTCGCCAACTATCGCTACCTGCTGACCGACGATGTTTACGCCCTCTCGTATTTATATTCACTGAAAACCGCGTTCTTTTCCACGCTGATCTGCCTGGCGGTAGGCTATCCGATGGCCTACGCCATCTCGCGTACTTCCAGGAGCACGCAGAGCATTCTGCTGCTGATCATCATCCTGCCGTTCTGGACTTCCTTCCTGCTGCGTGTCTACGCGCTCGAGGGAATTATCCGCGACAACGGGCTGCTGACCCAGGCACTGCTGTGGCTGGGTTTCATCCACCAGCCGCTGAAGATCATGCACACGACCACGGCAGTCTATCTGGGCATCATCTATTCCTATCTGCCGTTCATGGTGCTGCCGCTGTTCGCGACGCTGGAAAAACTCGATCGCACCCTGCTCGAGGCTTCCAGCGACCTGGGCAGCCCGCCGTGGCGCGCGTTCCTCGATGTGACGCTGCCGCTGTCGATGCCCGGCGTCATCGCCGGTTCGATGCTGGTGTTCATCCCGGCCATCGGCGAGTTTGTGATTCCGACACTGCTGGGCGGCGCCGACAACCTGATGATCGGCCGCGTGCTGTGGGACGAGTTCTTCGGCAACCGTGACTGGCCGGTGGCCTCCGCGGTCGCAGTCGTGTTCCTGGTGCTGCTGGTCGGGCCGATCGCGATCTACCAGCACTACCACAGCAAGGAACTCGAGGGGCACGCGTGAACGAGCGGGCATCCCCCATGTTGATGACCGTGCTCGGGATCGGCGTCGCACTGCTGTACGTGCCGATGCTGGTGATGATCGGCTATTCGTTCAACTCCTCACCGCTGGTCGGCATCTGGGGCGGGTTCTCCACTCACTGGTACGCGCAACTGACGCACAACGATCAGCTGCTCTCCGCCGCCTGGCTTTCGCTCCGCATCGGCTTCGTGGCCGCCACCGCGGCGATGGTGCTGGGGACACTGGCCGCCATTGCCCTGGTGCGGTTCAAGACGTTCCGCGGCCGCTTTGCGCTCACGGCCATGGTCAATGCGCCATTGGTGATGCCGGAAATCATTACCGGTATCACGCAGTTGCTGCTGCTGATCTCGATGCTGCACCTGTTCGGTTGGCCGCACCGGGGGTTCCTGACCATCGTGCTGGCGCACGTCGCGTTCTGCACGGCGTATGTGACAATCACGGTGCAATCGCGCCTGAGTACCGCGGACCGCTCGCTCGAGGAAGCCGCGATGGATCTGGGCTCCGGCCCGGTGCGTGCCTTCATCGACACCACTCTGCCAATCATCGCACCGGCCCTGGCAAGCGGGTGGCTGTTGAGTTTCACGCTGTCGCTCGATGACCTGGTGATCTCGAGCTTCGTGTCCGGTCCCGGCGCCAGCACGCTGCCGATGGTGATTTTTTCCAAGGTGAAACTGGGGGTTGCTCCGGATATCAATGCGCTGGCAACACTGATCATCGCCACGGTGGGCATCGGCGTGCTGATCGCCGGAATCGTCATGCGGCGCGCCGATCGCCAGCGGCTGCGCGATCTGCAACTCGCCGCGCAATAGACGGCGCCGGCGCCGGCCGCTACTTGCCGGTCTTGATGCGAGTCCACACGCGCGTACGTATCCGTTGCGTCGTGATGCTCGATTCCTCGTTGGGGTACAGGCGCGCTTCGAGGTCGGGTGTCGGATACAGACTGGGGTCGTTCAATATCTCTGGCCGCACCCAGGCATTGGCTGCCAGGTTGCCATTGCCGTAGTGAATCTCATTGGTGATGCCGGCGATGACCTGCGGGTCCATGATGTAGTTCAGGAACGCGTAGACTGCTTCCGGGTGCGGCGCGCCCACCGGCATCAGGAACGATGAATAGGTCTGCATGGCGCCTTCGCTGGGCACCGTGAAGGCCAGGTGGACCGGCGCGCCGGCCGCGCGGGCGCGCGCCATGATGGTGGCGTAGTCGGCCGACCAGGACATCGCGATGCAAACTTCCTTGTTGGCGAGCGCGGTCATGTATTCGATTGAATCAAAGTTGCGCACATACGGACGCACCTTCATCAGCAACTGTTCAGCGGCCGCGTAATCCGCGGGTCGCGTGGTATTGGGATCGAGGTGCAGGTAGATGAGTGCAAGTTGCAGCACATCTTCTGGGGAATCCAGGAAGGTCACACCGCAGTCGGCGAAGCGCGCGATGACCCCGGGCTTGAAGATCAGGTCCAGGCTGCCGACCGGAGCGTCAGGCATGCGCGCGCGAATCTCATCGACGTTGTAAGCAAAGCCGTTGATCGCCTGCATGTAGGGCACGCCATGGCGATTGCCAGGATCGCTCGCATCCAGGAGCGCCAGAAAGCGTGGATCCAGGTGCTTCCAGTTGGGGAGCTTTGACTTGTCGAGCGGCAGGTAGACACCCGCCTTGATCTCGCGGCCCGAGAAATTCGAGGAGGCGCTGACCACGTCATAGCCGGACTCACCGGCCAGGAGCCGCGCGTCCATGGTCTCTTCGGCGTCGTAGGTGTCGTACACGACCTTGATGCCCGTGCGCTGCTCAAAGCGCTCGATGGTGCCGGTGCCGATGAAATCCGACCAGTTGTACAGGAACAGCCGGTTGTCAGCGGCGCGTGCGCAGCCTGCCATGCCCAGCAACAAAAGGGCCAGCAGCCCAGCGCGGTACCTTTGGGTCATGCGATCATTGTGGCTGAAGCGGCGGCGGATTGCGCCGCAGCCATTATAATGCGCGCCCAGGCATTGCATGGGATCACTACGGATCGGAGGTCATCGATGCGGCTACTCGCAAAATGCACAGGATTCGCGGTGCTCGGCACGCTTGCGTTCCAGGCCCTGGCAGCCGATGCCAGCCTGGCCCCTGCCGACCTCGTGCTGACCCATGCCAGGATCTACACGGCTGCTGGACCGCAATTGGCCGCAGCCCTCGCTGCCAGGCAGGGGAATATCGTATACGTGGGTGATGACGCCGGCGCCCGGGCCTATCTGGGTCCGCATACCCGGTTGGTGGATGCCCGCGGTCGGCTGGTAGTGCCGGGCCTGGTCGATTCGCATATCCATCCGATCGACATCGTCGAGGTCGATGAGTGCGACCTTAAAAGCGCCGGGAAAGCTTTGCACGCCCTGTCGACCTTCGTCCACGGATGCATCGAACGCTATCATCCGCTCGCCGGCGAGTGGCTCGACGTGCACGGCTGGAGTTCGACCAGCAACAACGTTCCGGACGCGCGCTACCCGACTCTGCGGGTGGCGCTCGACAAAGCGGCGCCACATAACCCGGTTTTCCTCATGGGTGACGACGGCCATCGTGGCGCCTTCAACAGTGCCGCCCTGGCGCTGGCGCGCAATTCCCAGGGCCGACCCGTGGGCCTCAGCGCAAAGACACTGGCGAGTGACTTTGCCAGCTACCGCTTGCTCATTGGCGTCGATGCGCAGGGCGAGCCCAATGGCCAGGTCAACGAGGAAGCGCAATACCTCCTTGATAGGGCTCACAGGCATTACTACGAACTGGAAGGCGCGCTGGCGCAACCCGAGCAGATTCCCCGGCGCTTGAACAGCGCCGGAATCACGGCAGTGCTCGATGCGGCGGCAGCGGCCGAGGGCATTCCAGTCTATGAAAAGCTGCTCGCCTCCAGTCGGCTCACAGTACGGGTGAACCTTGCCCAGTACTACAACCCGGACGAGAACCGTACCGCTTCCGGCCAGGTGGACTACGCGGGCATGGTGGCGCGGGCACTGGCGCTGCGCGCGCGCTATGCGGCCAACCCGCTGTTACGCGCTGATTTTGTAAAGATCTATGCCGACGGCGTGGCCGAAGGCAATCCCTTTGGCACGCCGCCGACACTGGGCAATGCCGCCATGCTGCAGCCCTACCTGCAGCCGCTGTTCGCGACCGATGCCGCCGGCCACGCCACCGTTACCGACTACGTGGACACGGACTCAGCGTTGTGCCAGGAGGTGCGGGCGCACGCCGAGCGCTTTCAGGACGTTGCAGCTTTCGCGAAGGCGCACGGATTTCACCCCGGGCAGTGTCAGCTGTCGAGCGGCCAGCTCAAGGACGATCGTGAGGTCATACTCGAACTCGCGCGCCGCATGCATCTGGCCGGATTCAACCTGCACATCCACGTGATCGGCGACCGGGCGGCCAGAACTGCGATCGACGCGATCGAGGCAGCGCGTGCGGCCGATGGCATCAACACCACCCATGACGGCCTGGCGCACCTGCAGTTCGTACAACCCGCAGACGTGGCGCGCCTGGGCCGTGATCATCTTTATATTGCCTACACCTTCTGGTGGGCCACTTCCAATCTCGACTACGACATGAGCGTCGCGCCGTTCGTGCAACACGTGACGGGCAACGGCTACGAAAGCCGGGTGGTGCCCGGTGGATACTATTTTGAGAACAGCTACCCGTTCCGCAGTACCAAGCAAGCTGGCGCCATCCTGGTTGGTGGATCGGATGCGCCAGTCGGCACGCGCGATCCGCAGCCCTTCGTGAACATGGCCACGGCCGTGATGCGGCACGCTCCAGGCGACATGGCGCTAAACGCTCGGCAGGCCTTGAGCATCCGGGAGGCGCTCGACGCCTACACGATCGACGGCGCACGCTTTCTCGGGCGCGAGCGCGAAATAGGCTCGCTCGAGGCCGGGAAATCTGCGGACTTCGTGATCCTCGATCGCGACATCCTGGCGCTCGCCGACAGTGGCAAGGCCGAGGATATCGCGGCCACGCGCGTGCTCGAGACCTGGTTCCGCGGCCAGCGGGTGTACCGCGCCAGGGGCGCGGCAGCAAACCGATGATGCGCGGGCGGTGGCGGCGTGCCGTCAGATCCCGGCGTACCACTCGTAGCCGCGATCTTCCCAGTAACCGCCGCTGCCGCTACCGACATCGTCGAGCCGCTCGGCGACTTCGACTCGCATCAGGTATTTGGCCTGCTTATAGCCGAGCTGACGCTCCACGCGCAGTCGCAACGGCGCGCCATTGCTGACCGGCAGCGGCCGGCCATTGAGCCCGTAGGCCAGGATCGTCTGCGCGTGAAACGCATCGACCAGATCGATCGATTCGTAGTAGCGACCCGCATGTTGGTCGCCACCCTTATGCGCTTCACCGCCATAGGTGTCCGCGCAGTGAAAGATGACATAGCGCGCCGCCGGCTTGAGCCCGGCGGCCTGCAACAGGAGTGACAACGGCACACCGCTCCAGCGGCCGATGGCGCTCCAGCCTTCGACACAGTCATGGCGCGTGGTCTGTGAGCGCGCGGGCAATTGGCGGAGCTCCGCCAGGCTGTAGCTCGCCGGGCGCTCAACCAGACCGTCGACGACCAGGCGCCAGTCGGCAAAGCCGCGTTCCAGCAGGCCCTGGTACGGCGCGTCCGTCGGCATCAATGTGCCGTTGGGCCGGAAGGACGCCGAGATCTCGGCGTCCGAATACTCACGTGCAAGCGCCTGCCCGTGCAGCAACAACCGCTGGCCGCGCAGCGTCAAGGCCTCTGCGCCGTCAAGGCGCCGACGAAACGCGGGCGACTGGCTCAGTTTGTCACAGCCGGCGACCAGCAGCGCGCCGAAGCTCAGCGCCGTCGCCCGCAGGAAGCGTCGTCGCGAGACAATGATCCGTCCCATGGGTCACACCTTCCGCGTGATGCGGTAGCGGCCAGTGATCATGGAACGCAGTTCATTCCATACGCCGACCGCGAGCAGAGCGAGCATGTGGATGACGAAGAACGCCACCAGCAGGTTCGCGGCGATGAAGTGAATCGAGCGCGCCGATTGGCGGCCGCCAAACACATCGAGGAGGAACGGTGCCGCGGCGTTGATGCCGGGCGACATGGTGAGCCCGGTCAGCACCATCAGTGGTCCCAGCACGAAGATCACGCCCGCATACGTCAATTTCTGCAGGGTATTGTAGTGCAGTGCGGCCTCGCCATGTGGAAACCGCAGCCGCAGGTGGTTCCACAGTTCTGCAGCGAGATGACGCACTCCGAGTTCTCTGGCGCGCGGCACCAGGTCACGTCGCAGGTGACCGCTCAGCGTCGCCGCCAGCAGGTAGGTCGCGCCATTGAGCACCAGCACCCAGGCAAAAAAGAAGTGCCAGCGGCGTCCCAGGGTCAGGTCACGCCAGCTTGGCACCGTGAGCCAGCCGGGAAATGCCTTGCTGAACTGCTGGCCGCCGCTGGATGAAACCCCGAGAAACCCGCTGGTTTCGATACGTGTGGATCCGAGCGTCAGGTAACCCCGGACTGGCGCTCCCCCGACCGTGTCGATGCGCAGCCAGGCATGCGCGGGCTCGAAACCTGCATTGCCCCAGTACAGCGCGGGATGCGCACCCAGAATCTGCAACCCGCTCATCAGTAGTATCGCCATCGCGATGGCATTGACCCAATGTGTCAGCCGTGTGATGAGCGTGTGCCGGTAGACCATGCTCGCAACGGTGCCCACGGTCGAATTCATCGCTAGCCCCTGTTGATTGCCGGAGAGGTCGACGCCGAAGTGACCCCAAGCTCGGCAATATACCAATCGACAAACCGACCTGCGTACTCTTCCTGCAGCGAGTACGGTCCGGGTTCGTAGTAGCGCGAGTTTACGCCTTCCTGGTTGCGCTCAATGATCTGTTTGTCTTCGACACTGGTGACCTGCCAGAGCCAGCTGAGCCGGTCGATCTGGTAATCGCGCCCCTCGATCGCATCGGCGTGCACCAGCCAGATGACTTCCATCTCCGTGCGATCGACACTGCGCGGAATGAAGCGATAGATCAGCCCGTGGTCGGAATAAGCGAGGAAGTCGCTGATCGGGCCGACGTCGAAATAGGTCGAGCTGCCGTCATGCTCGCGGAAGTCGCCCATCAGCGGCGCGACCGGTTGTCCGTCCGGTGACGCAGTGCTATGTCCCGCCAGCAGCGCGCTGCGCATTACCGCGATGGATTCCTGCCCCGGCTTCGCCTTCAGGCCGTAGCCGTCGACGTCGTCGATGCGGATGCCGAGCGCCGCGCTGCGCTCGCGGGCCGCGCGTTCGAGTTCGGTGCCCTGCCGCGCGGGTCGCGCGTAGACGTGGCGCCGTGCGAATTCCGGGTGCGAGGGCTGGCAGTGATAGCATTCCATGTAATTCTCGACCGCCAGCTTCCAGTTGGCGTGGATAACGAAGCTGGCGCGGTGCGCCACTTTGGCGCTGGCCCAGCCGTGCGTGCCCGCCGCATTGGCGAGCGCGCGCACCGCATCATCGAGCGACGGCGGCTCAGCCGAAAAGCTGATGAAAATGAGCCCTTCGAGCACCCGCAGCTGCAGGGTCTTCAGTCCCGCCGCCTCACGCTTGAAGGACGCGGGCATCTCGCGCGCAGCGCGCAGCCGGCCGTCGAACCCATACGACCAGGCATGGTACGGACAGGTAAAGCCCCCGCCTACCGCGCTCCCGGAGCGAGTCACGCAGACGCGCGAGCCGCGATGCCGGCATACATTGAGGAGCGCATGCACGGTGCCATCCGCGCCTCGGCAGACGATCACCGATTCCGGGCCAAGGTCGACCAGAAAGAAATCCCCGGCGTTCGGCACGCTGCTGACATGCCCGGCGCAGAACCAGTGGCGCAGCAGCATGCGTTCGAGGTCGCGCTCGAAAATCGCCGGATCACAATAGTAGGCCCGCGGCAGCGAGTGCCCCGGCCTGGGAATCGCGCTGTCAAGCTGGTTCATGCCTGCCGCGTCTCAGAGGTGGAGCGTCGCGGTGATACCAATCGTGCGCGGCCTGAACGTGTATTGGTTCTCCTGCTCGTGCGGCGACCCCGCGGGATTGAAGGAGTCGGCCTGTCCTTTCTGGTAGTTGGTGATCGTGCGCGCGTCGAACAGGTTGTCGATGAACGCCGCCACGTTCCAGCTGCCGAGGGCAACGCCGCCCCGCAATTGCGCGAACTCGGTCGAGGGCAAGGCATAGGTGTCGGCGTTGTACTGGGAGGTGCCGGAATCCTGCAGGTTCGAGCGCCAGTTATTGCGGCTCTGGAACTGGTAGTCGAAGCGTACGTAGGCGGGACGGTCCGCCGCCTTGAAGTCGAACTGCCCACCCAACGACGCGGTCCACGGTGCGCTCGCGCCCGGGTTCAGGTTGATTGAAGCCTGGCCGGATATGGCATTACCCTTGCGGGCCAGCGGCAGACACGGTGTGGTCGAGGCGGAAGGACAGAACTGCGCTCGCACGTTGCTGTCTTTTGTGTAGCGCGCCTCGGTGTATCCGGCCGCAAAGTCGAATTTCATCGGCCCCGTTGCGAACTCGGCCTGCAGGTCAAAACCCTTGGCCTCGGCAGTGCCCAGATTGTCGGTGAACTGCAGGCCGCAACCGCCCGGCACATAAACATTCTGCTGGATGTCGTTCCAGCGGATGTAATACAGGCTGGTGGCAACGCGGAACGCGCGGCCGATGGCATTCTTGGATCCGATCTCAAAACTCTGCGTCGAATCGGACTTGTAGGTCAGCGGCGCGCCGGTCGGGTAGCCCGTGGCATCCAGGTCCGGACCGCAATAGTCCGGGAGTGGTGCATTGCCGCCGCCGGCCCGGAAGCCGCGGGCGTAGGTGGCGTAATACAGATTGTCGGAGTCGGCCTGATAGGCAATGCCAAGCTTGGGAGTATTGGCGGTCTCGCTGCTCGAGGCCGTAGAGGATCCAGGCCCGTAATTTTCAAAACCATCGGCGTAGTGGTCCAGTGAGAACGACAGCCGCGCGAAGCGTTCGCCGAGCGTGACCCGGAGCTTGTCCGTCACGGCATAGCTCAGTTCGCCGAAGCCCGCGATCT